>JAJFUG010000093.1 GCA_021372515.1 bacterium | reverse complement strand
CAGGAACGGGTCAGCCCGGAACTTGAGAGCAAGTACAAGGAGGAATTAAACAAGATGTTCACCGAAAAACTTTCTGTGCCCAAAAGTATCGGGACTTTCATCCTGGCCGGGCTGCGGCTGTTGATCGGGCTGGCCGAGATCGGTGTCGGGGTGTTCGACCGCATCCCGAGCTTCGTGTTCCCCTCGGCCCCCTGCCCGCTTGGAATCCCTTTCGTTCTGCGGTTCCTGCTGGTGGCGGTCGGCCTGTTCCTGATCCTGATGTCCCTTAAGGGCCTGGACCTGGTGCGCCGGGGCGAGATGGACCGCAGCCGGGATGTGAGACACATGGCCTGGCTCAAGTCTTCGCTGGGCTGGACCTCGTCTTTGCTGTTCGTTGCGCTGGGACTGACCGAGTTAATTGCACGTCGCGAGCAGATAGGGATGATCCTTATTACGGGCGCTCTCGTGCTGTTGGTGATATCGGCGCTGCCGCTTTTGTTCTCCAAGATCAACCAGGCCGACCTGGACACGCGCCAGAAACTGCTGGAGATCGAGCTGCGCCTGGCCGCCCTGGATGAGCGCCTGCAGGGTGGAGCTCCCAAGCCCTGAACTTCTGTCCTTCCTTACAGATAACGATCACTGACGATAGTCATCAACCTGAGAGGCTGATGTGAATAGGGTCCTTTGCGCCTATCCCTTGAGGAAACTCCTCCTTCTGACTGCCGCGCTTTACCTGCTGAACCTGCTCACCGGCTGGCTTTTCGAGCCGGGCTTGAGCGTGCCGGGCGCCTCGGCCCTGGCGCTATTTGCCGGGCAGGCCGGGGAGGCCCTGATACAGTCCGTGGTGATCCTGGAGCTGGTCCGGCGCAGCGTATGGCGGGGCGGGCCGTTGGCCTTGGGAGTTTCGCTGGTCCATTTTGGTGTGGTCTCGGCTCTCACCTGGATCGAATCACTCTTTTTCCTCAGCCTGTTCGTGCACAAGATGACCCCGCTGCAGGTGCACCTGGGCCTGGCGCGGGGGCTGGTCACGGCCGCGGCCCTGGGCGCTCTGGCCGCGTCCCTGGCCGGTCCGGCGAGAAATGCAGTTTCGGAAAATCCTGCGGCGGCGGGTCTGCCCGGCCACAAGGTGTTCGGCTGGGTGTTCCGTCTGACCGGGGTGGCCCTGCTGTATGTCGTGATCTTTTTCCTGTTCGGGCTGTTTGTGGCCGTGCCCCTGGCCGGGGAGGAGTTCCACAAGTTCTACGGCGACCTTCAACCCGGGGCCTGGATCCTGTTTCTGGAGGCCGGGCGCGGCCTGGGCTGGGGCCTCGTCGCGGTGCTGATCGTGCGGATGGTGGACCTGGAGCGGAACAAGGCCGCTCTGATGGTTGGCCTTGTTTTCTCGCTCCTGCTGGGGGCCCTGCTGGTGAGCCCCAACCCGATCCTCCAGTCGGACCGTCTGCGCTGGAGCCATTTCGTCGAGATCGTCAGCGAGAATTTCATCTTCGGCTACCTGGCGGTGCGGATTCTGAGCCGAAAGGTTAAGAGCCTCACATCAGCCCCGGCCGCTTGATCGACACTGATTGGCACCGGACAGACCGGAAGGAAGACAAGGAGGAAAACGATATGGCCCTGTGTCCGCATTGCGGCAACCCCGTGACCCTGAACGCGGGCGGCTCGGAGCCGCAGAACGAGGTCCGCCGCGAAAAGAAAGGGTTCATCAAGAAAGAAGTCCTCTACTCCTGCCCGCACTGCGGCAAGGTGCTGGGGCTCGCAGTCTTTTTCGGCGGGCTGCTCACCGGCCGGCCGTAATGCGTTTATAATTTTTCCAACCCGGGAGGTCAAGGTGCCCCTGTCTCGCAGAAACAAGTCCGCTTTAACACCGTCCTGGGCCCTTGTTTTTATACCCGTGTCGGTCTGCCTGTTCGCCATCCTGTCCAATCAGTCTTCCGGAGCCGGGGAAACGGGTTTCAGGTGGTCCCTTGGCGTGGACACCGGCGCGACACGGACAGGCAGGCCGGTCCCGCCGCCCGATACCCTCGCTTGCACCAAGGGGATCGAGGTCCGGATCGACAGGAGCGTCGAAACCGTGGCCATAGTGTTCAACCTGACCGGCAATATCACGGTCGGCCGGCCTTTCGATTCCCCGTTCCGCCAGGCGACCCAGGAGCATTTCGCCTCTTTCGGACACCACTCGGCGGTGGAAACCGCCCGTAGCCTGCTGAGCAAGGGATTCTGGCTGGATGCGATGCTCACGCTCCCGGTCTACTGCTCAGCGTTCCCACAGGCGTCTCTGGAGGCCGACCCGGGGGAGGCCTTCTTCCTGCGCGCCTCCGGCGGCCAGGGAGTCGAGGCGGGTCGGGCGCTGATAGATAAGTTCCTCCAGGACCTGAACAGTTTCTACCGGGAGGCGGAGGTCGATCAATACTTGACCGCCAACGATTCGCTCTACCGGGGCGTGCTGGCCGAGGTGCGTAAAAACCTGCCCCCGCAGCGGCTGATCTGTGTGATGGAGCGTTACTACCGTACGGAGAACCCGGGCTATACCCTGATCCCCTCACCCTTGCTACCATTTTCCAATGGTTTTGGCCTGCGGCGGATGACTGATAGGGGCCCCCTGGCGTTCAACATTTTCGGCCCGCAGGTGAGCCCGAGCGACAAGGAACGTTTCAGGTTCGGCTACGATGCGCCCGAGAGTATCGACGAACTCTGCGTGCACGAGTTCGGCCATTCCTTTGTCAACCCCTGCACCGAAAGCCCAGCCAGCCGGGACGCGATCGACAAATACGCCTTCCTGTACGAGCCGCTCGAAACGGTGATGCGGCAGCAGGGTTATACGAACTGGTGGGTCTGTGTAACCGAGCACCTGGTCCGCCTGGGCGAGATACGGATTTCCTACGCCCTGGGCGACCCGGAGCGAGCCGAGCGGATCAGGAACAGGCACGTGAAAGACCGTAAATTCATCTACCTGCCGGTCCTGGAGGATAGGATCGTGGCCTACGAAAGCTCCCCTGAGCGCTACCCGAGCTTCAAATCCTTCCTGCCCGAGCTGCTCGACACGTTCGGCCGGGTTGAAAAGCCAAGCAGGCTGGACATCCTGGAGGGCCGCCTGTTTTACCGTCTTGTTTACGACTGAAAGCGGCGGCAGAGCCACGGCGGTACCCCCGGGCGCGTATAACGCGCCCCGCACCTGTTTACAAAGCCCGCCCCGGCTGTTATGTTGAAACGGTCATTATTTGCCGATTTCAAACCCCTCTGCGAAAGTGCGTCATGCCCGCTGTCCTGGTGGTGGAAGACAACCGCACGCTGTGCGACGCCCTGGCGATCACCCTGACCAAAATGGGCCTCACAGCCGAGGCGGTCGAAAGCGGCGACCGGGCCCTGGAGTGCCTGCGCCACAAGCGCTACGACCTGGTGATCACCGATTTCAAGCTGCCCGGGGCCAACGGCCTGGAGGTGCTGGAAACGGCCAAGAAGCTTCAGCCCGGGGCGGATGTGATCCTCATCACCGCGTTCGGCTCGGTGGAGCTGGCGGTGGAGGCGATGAAGCTGGGGGCGGTGGATTTCATGACCAAGGGTTTCACGCCCGAGGAGTTCCGTCTGCGGGTGCAGAAAGCCCTGGCCGCCCGGGCGGATGCCGCCGAACGCAGCCGTCTGGCCGAGGAGAACGAGCGTCTGCGCGCCGACTTGGAGGAGGCCGCGGGCCTGGGCCAGATCGTGGGCGAAAGCTCCGCCATGCGCGAGGTGTTCGAGACCCTGGAGCGGGTGGCGGCCACGGACGCCAGCGTGCTGATCACCGGCGAGAGCGGCACCGGCAAGGAGCTGGCCGCCCGCGAGATTCATTTCAAGAGCCCGCGCCGGGACAAGCCCTTTGTCAAGGTGGCCTGCGGGGCGCTGAGCGAAAGCCTGCTGGAGAGCGAGCTGTTCGGCCACGAGAAGGGCGCGTTCACCGGCTCGGTCAAGAGCCGCAAGGGACGCTTCGAGCTGGCCCACGGCGGGACCATTTTCCTGGACGAGATCGGCGACATTTCGGCCACGGTGCAGGTCAAGCTGCTGCGCGTGCTGCAGGAGCGCGAGTTCGAGCGCGTGGGCGGCGAGAAAACCCTGGCCGTGGATGTGCGCCTGGTGAGCGCCACGAACAAGGACCTTAAAGCCGAGGTGCGCGAGGGACGGTTCCGGGAGGACCTGTTCTTCCGCCTCCATGTTGTACCGCTGCACATGCCGGCCCTGCGCGAGCGCGAGGGCGACATCCCCCTGCTGGCCCGTAACCTGGCGGCCAAGGTCTGCCGGCGGATGAACCGTCCCACGATGCCTATCGGTCGGGATGCCCTGGAGGCGCTTTCCGTCTACGCCTGGCCGGGCAACGTGCGGGAGCTGGAGAACGTGATCGAGCGGGCCATCGTCCTCTGCCGCGGCGAGAGCCTCACCGCCGTGGACCTTCCCCCCCTGGCCGAAAGCGGCCTCGACCTGCGCCTTCCCGCCGCCGGCAGCCTGGACCTGACCGCCACGCTGGAGGACATCGAGCGCCGCATCATCGGCCAGGCCTTCCGCCGCAACGGCGGCAACAAGACCCAGACCGCGCGCTGCCTGGGGATCAATACCAGCACATTGTATTACAAGCTCGAGAAATACGGGCTTATCGAGCCCGGCGGCAACTGAAAGCGCACACCATATGTAGTGTCGCTTTTTTCTTTGCACTACATCTGGTGCGATTCTGTAATTTGTTAGTACTCGGCCAGTTATCTGCCGCAATTAAGACAGTGTCTAACTTGACAAGCTTTTGAGGCCGCTTGTAACTTAGAGCGGAGTATTGAGGAAGCGTCTCGCCTCTTATTCCCCTACTAATATGAAAATCAACGGCTTACCTTTCTGTCGCCCATCCGCCAGGTTACAGTTGCGCGGGAATGTCTTGCCCGGTGGGGTTTTTGTCGCCGGGGCCCGCGGGAAACGGAGGTGATTTTGTCCGTGGAGCACATTTTCTTCAGCGGCGAGTACCAGGTTGCCGACCCGTATCTAAATCTGGAAAGCGGGACTTTGCCCGCTGCGCTGGTCATGGACAGCAACATGCTGTACGGGGACGGCATCTTCGAGGGGATACGCATATACGACGGGCGGATATTCAAGCTTGCCGAGCACCTGGAGCGCCTTTGGCGCTCGGCCGGGTACATGCGTATCGAGCTGCCATACAGCCGTGAGGAACTGACCGGCATCCTGAAGACCCTGGGCCGCAAGAACGATCTGCGCGGCGGAGGCTATATCCGGCTGGTGGTGACCCGCGGCCGCCGTCACGACCTGGGCATAAACCCGCTCAAGGTGGGAAAGCCCACCACGTTCATCATCGCGCGCAGCCTGCAGCTCTACCCGAAGGAGTTCTACGAGAAGGGCCTGAGCATAATCACGGCCCGGACACGGCGCACCCCGCCGGCGTGCGTGAACCCCAACGTGAAGACCTGCAACTATGTGAACAATATTATGGCCGTGATGGAGGCCAACGACGCCGGGGTTCCGGAGGTGATGCTTCTGACCACGGCTGGACATGTTTGCGAGCTGAGCGCGGACAACCTGTTTATCGTGCGGGAGGGCCGGGTGCTGACTCCGCCGGTGGACAACATTCTGGTGGGGGTGACCCGCAACACGATCCTTTCCCTCTGCTCCAGGCTGGGCCTGAGCGCCGCCGAGGCCACATTCGGGCCGGAGGTGGTGCGCCAGGCGGAGGAGGTTTTCCTGACCGGCAGCGGCGCCGAGGTAGTGCCGGTGGTGAGCGTGGATGGACACCCGGTGGCGGACGGCCGTCCGGGTGCGTTGACCCGCAGAATTCTGGCCGCTTTCCGGGAAGAGGTTGCCGACCCCGGACAGAGCGTGCCCATTTTCGACTGAGGAGACAAGCTTTGACACAGGAACATACGGCCCAGCAGATCTGGGAAATGATCCTGAACGAATGCACTAAATGCATGAGCCAGCAGACAATCAGCACCTGGCTCAACCCCAGCCGGGCGGTGAGTCTGGTCGAGAGCGGCCTGACCGTGGAGCTCAAGAACAAGTTCAGCGCCTACTACGTGGAGCAGAACTACCAGAAGACCCTGAACGATGTGGCCGTGGGCCTGCTCGAGCGACCTTTCGAGGTGAGTTTCATTTTCAAGGACCAGGGGAAGGACCAGATCGACCTCTGGAGTTTCACCGAGGAGGAGAGTCCGGGTAACGGCGGCAAGCCGGAGTCCCAGCCGACCGGTGGCAGGAAAAAAGCCGGCGGCTGCGGGGATAAAGCGGACGGCCGTCTGATCGGCTGCCTCAACCCGCGCTACACGTTCGAGGATTTCGTGGTGGGCAAGAACAGCCAGTTCGCCCACGCCGCGGCGCAGAGCGTGGCCGAGGCGCCCTCGGCCCGCTACAACCCGCTGTTCATCTACGGCGGGGTGGGCCTGGGCAAGACCCACATCATGCAGGCCATCGGGCACAGCCTGCTGGCCAGCAGCAAGCACAAAAACCTGCGCATCTGCTACATCTCGGCCGAGGAATTCCTGAACGAGCTGATTGTGGCGATCAAGAGCGGCGCCACGATGGAGTTCCGGAACCGCTACCGCAGCATGGACGTGCTGCTGATGGACGACATCGAGTTCCTGTCCAAGAAGGAGGGCACGCAGGAGGAGTTTTTCCACACCTTCAACGCCCTGTACGAGAACCAGAAACAGATCGTGATGACCTCCGACCGTCCGCCGCGCGAGATACACCACCTGGAGGAGCGGCTGCGCAGCCGCTTCCAGTGGGGCTTGGTGGCGGACATCCAGGCGCCGGAGTTCGAGACCCGTATAGCGATCCTGCGCAAAAAAAGCGAGTACAGCCGACTGCTGATCCCGCAGAACGTGCTCGAATTCATCGCCGAGAACATCACCAGCAACGTGCGTCTGCTGGAGGGCTCGCTGCATTACCTGAAACACTACAGCGACACCCAGAAAAGCACGATCAACCTCGACCTGGCCGGTCGCGTGCTGAAAAACATCTTCGAGCAGGAGACCAGCCACATCGGTCTGGAAAGCATTTTCAAGGTAGTGTCGGATGATTTCGGCGTAGGGGAGAGTGCGCTCGTTTCGGCCAAGCGCACCAAGAGCTTCGTCGAGCCGCGCCAGGTGGCGATGTTCCTGTGCAGCAAGCTTACCAAGATGTCCACGACCGAGATCGCCGAGAAATTCCGTCGCAAGGACCACACCACGGTGCTGCACGCCTGCCGCAAGATTGGCCAGCGCCTGGAGTGCGACCAGGATTTCCGTGAGCGGGTCGACAGCTTGACCGTGCGTCTGCGCGACCGGAAGAGCGTCTGAAAAACCTATGGATAACACCGGGATAATCTGTGGATAACCCGGCGGCTAAGGGCACGGTTTTCCACAGCGATATTTTTGCCTGTGTACAACTCCAAACCCGAAATATCATTTTTCCACAGTTTTTTTCTTCCAGTGGCGCGTTCAAACTGATAGATTGAAGCATGGTTGCCGGGTTGTCCACATCGTCCACAGGCTGTACTGTCTGGTAATATATTTTTCTTTAAAATAAAGAGATTATAACTACCGTCTGAGCTGCATCCATCGCGGGAGGCTGAAACATGAAAATAAGCGTGACCAAGGAAAACCTTCTCCACGCGGTCAGCGCACTGAACAGCATCGTCCCGGCCAAGAGCACGATGCCCATCCTGTACAATATCCTGCTGGAGGCCACCGGGCAGCCGGAGGGAAAGCTGCGCCTGATCGGGACCGACCTCGACATCTCGCTCAGCGTGAGTATCGCCGCTACGGTCAAGGAGCCGGGCGGCCTGACCATCCCGGCCAAGAAACTGGGCGAGATCGTGCGTGAGCTGCCCAACAGCCCGATCATGATTGAGCAGGATGGCGAACGGGCGCGCATTATTTGCGAAAAGAGCAGCTTTGTCCTGCCCGGCATGCCACGCAGCGATTTTCCGGCGTTCCCGGAGAAAGCTTTCGACGGAGCTTTCAAGATCGCCCACGCGGTGATCGGCAGGCTCGTGGGGGCCACCAGCTACGCGGTGAGCCACGATGACGACCGCCCGACCCTCAAGGGCGTGCTCTGGGAGATCGGCCCGGAGGAAAGCTCCATGGTCAGCACCAACGGCCACCGTCTGGCCAAGATGGTCTGCCGGGACAAGTTCGAGCTCAAGGAGAAAATCTCGGTCATAGTGCCGCCCAAGGCATTGGAGATGGTGGACAAGCTGCTGGAGTCGGAGAGCATGGCCGAGGTCATCCTGGACCGCAACCACCTGGGCATCCGCTCCAACAGCATCATCATTTTCAGCCGTCTGATCGAGGGCAACTACCCGAACTACGAGCAGGTGATACCGTTCTACAACGACCGGGTGGCGATAATCGACACGGCGCGCCTGATCGAGGCCCTGCGCCGCATGCTGATCCTGGCCAACAGCGTCACCCACCGCATCCGTCTGAAATTCGAGGACGGCGGCCTCAACATCTCCGCCCGCACCGAGGAACTGGGCGAGGGTGAGGAGGTGTTGGAGGTGGACTACAAGCACGAGCCGCTGGAAATCTATTTCAACGGCAACTACCTGCTGGATGTGCTCAAGTACATCGAGGGCGACCAGATCAAGATGTGCATGCAGACCAGCGAGTCGGGCATCCTGCTGGTGCCCGCGGCCGAGAGCGAGAGCCAGCGCTACCTGAACGTGATAATGCCACTCAAGGTGACTGAGTGAGTCTGGCTGAAGGCAAAGGATTGTAATCAATTCATTATCAGTAGGATAAGAGGGGGTGACAGAGGCTGTCGCCCCCTCTTTTTCTGTGCGCTGCGGCAGAGGGATTTTATAAATGTAATTATAATGCACCCCTCGAAGTTTAAGCTTGCCTCAAAACCATGCGATTATTATATTTAGTGCGATTTTTCAGGCCCTTTCGCGACCCTGACCTCCAGGCCCGAAGTGAAAATCGAGCACCTCAGACTGAGCCGCTTCCGCAACCTCGAGGACAACGACCTGAGCTTCCACGAGCGCGGCCACCTGATCATCGGGGACAACGGACAGGGCAAGACCAACCTGCTGGAGGCACTCCACTACCTGACAGTGCTCAGGTCGTTCCGCAGCCAGCAGGACCGCGAGTGCATCCGGTTCGGCGAGGAGACGTTCCACCTGGAGGGCGGCTGGCTGGAGGAGGACGGAGGCCGGGGCACCCTGGCGGTGGGCTGCTCGCGCCAGCGCAAGAAAGTGAGCCTGGCCGGCCGCGAGGTTCCTGCGGTCAGCGAGGCTTTCGGA
This sequence comes from bacterium, assembly GCA_021372515.1. NCBI lineage: Bacteria > bacterium. The sequence goes on along the minus strand of JAJFUG010000093.1, from coordinate 5,503 downwards.
CAGTTCAAGAGCGTGCTGCTCACCCCGGAGGACATCGGCATCGTGCGCCAGGGGCCCTCCGAGCGGCGGCGGCACCTGGATGTCCTGCTCTCGATAGTTTCTCCGCTGTACCTTGAAAAGCTGAAGCGCTACCGCAAGGCCCTGGCCAGCCGCAACGTGCTTCTGCGGCGCACTCCTTTCAGCGAGGAGCAGATGGAGCCCTGGGAGCGCCAGATGGCCGAAAGCGGGGCCTGGCTGATCACCCGGCGGCGCGAGTGGCTGGAGAAACTGGCCCCGGAGTACGAGCGACTTTTCGAAAGGCTGAGCGGCGGCGAGCGCGGCAGCCTGGGCTATTACAACTCGTTGCTCGCCCGCCACTGCCCGGAGGGGCAGAGCGCGGACACGGAGCTTATCGCCTCGGTGTTCGCCGAGCGGATGAAAAAGCGCCGCCCGGTGGAGCGTGAGCGCGGCCTCACCCTGAGCGGCCCCCAGACCGATGAGGTCCTGTTCGCCATCGAGGGCCAGCCGCTCCGCAATTTTGGCAGCCAGGGCCAGCAGCGCACCGCGGTGATCTGCCTCAAGATGTCGGAGGCCGTGTTGCTGGGCCGCGAGCTGGGCGTGCGGCCGGTGCTGCTGCTGGATGACATTTTCGCCGAGCTTGACCTTCACCGCAGCCTGCGCCTTCTGGAGGAACTGGTCGAGAGCCACCAGAGCTTTATCACCGCGCCGCGCAAGGAAGCGGTGTTCGAGCGCCTGGGGCACCTGCCGGTCAAGTTCATCCGCCGTGGCTCAGTGCTGGACGGTTGAAATACACAGGCTTTTTCGAAAGGGAGAAACCGCTCGTGAAACTGAATTTTGCAACACTGGTCTATTTTTCCCCGACCGGGACCACCCGTAGAGTCCTGGAGGCCATTGCTGCTGGGCTGGGCTGCGATAATCCCGCGCGGGTCGACCTGACCCCGGCCACGGCCGACCACATGCCAGCGGTCGAATTGGACAGCCGGTTGACCGTAATCGGCGTGCCGGTTTACTCCGGGCGGGTCCCGGCCGTAGCGGTGCGGCGCTTAGGCCGGATCAAGGCGCACGGCGCCCCGGTCGTGCTGGTGGTGGTCTACGGCAACCGGGAATTCGAGGACGCCCTGCGCGAGCTGAAAGACCTGGCCGCGAAGGCCGGGTTCAAGACTGTCGCCGCCGGGGCTTTTATCGGGGAGCACTCGTTTTCCTCCGAAAAGCAGCCGCTTGCCGCCGGACGGCCGGATGAGCGGGACCTTGCAGCGGCGGTCGATTTCGGCGCTCAGGTCCGCCGCCGGGTAATCGAAGCCGAGTCAGTGGAACAGATACCCGCTCCTCAAGTGCCTGGTAATTTCCCCTATATCGAGCGCGACCGGCTGACCGGTATCGCTCCAGTTTCTCTGGCGGACAGCTGCACAGAATGTGGAACATGCGCCTCTGTCTGCCCGGTGGAGGCGATCATCGTGGGGCCGGAAGCGGCGACCGACACGGCAAGTTGCATCCTCTGCTGCGCCTGTGTCCGGGCCTGCGCCTCCGGCGCCAGGGTAATGCAGGACGGCAAGTTCGAGTTTGTCACCAATTGGCTCGCCACCAATTGCAGCGTACGCAAGACGCCGGTGACCTTTCTGTAAGGTTGTCGCTTGAACCCCGCCCGGAGGGCCGGATGCCGAAGCCTGGGAAAAAAGAGCCGGAGCGGATCAGAAATATACTCGGCTCGGTGCTGGATAAAGCCTCCGGCAGCCGGGAGCACCGCCCCGAGAGCGTGGCCGCGGTGGCAGCCTGGCCGTCTCTCGTGGGGCCGCGCCTGGCCGCGGTGACCCGGGCGGTGAGCCTGGAGGACGGCCGGCTGATAGTGGAGGCCAGCGCCCCGGCCTGGAAACAGGAGCTGCTGCTGGTCAAGCACAAGTTGCTTAAAGCCCTGAACGAGCGCATGGGAGCGTCCCTGGCAGGGGACATGGTCATAAACGTGAGGGATTATCCGAAATGACACAGGACGAGAAGAACGAGAAGGCGAAAGATTACGGCGCAGTGAACATCCAGGTCCTCAAGGGCCTGGAGGCGGTGCGCAAGCGTCCGGGCATGTACATCGGCTCCACCGGCCAGCGCGGCCTGCACCACCTGGTCTACGAGGTGGTGGACAACTCGATCGACGAGGCCCTGGCCGGGTTCTGCGCCAACATCGAGATCGAGATCCGTCCGGGCAACGTGGTGAGTGTCTCCGATGACGGCCGCGGCATACCGGTGGACATCCACCCCACCGAGAAACTGCCGGGTGTGGAGGTCGCCATGACCATGCTGCACGCCGGAGGCAAGTTCGACCGCGCCTCGTACAAGGTCTCGGGCGGTCTGCACGGCGTGGGCGTCTCCGTGGTCAACGCCCTGTCCGAGTGGCTGGAGGTGGAGGTCAGCCGCGACGGCAAGGTCTACCACCAGCGCTACGCACGCGGGCTGAAAAACACCGACCTGCGCGAGATCGGCAAGAACAAGCGCACCGGCACCCGGGTCACTTTCCTGCCCGACAGCCTGATCTTCGACACCATCGAGTTCGATTTCGACGGCCTGGCCAGCCGGTTCCGCGAGCTGGCCTACCTGAACGCCGGCATCCGTATCCTGTTCAGCGACCTGCGCAACGGCGACAAGCGACGCGAGGTCTACCAGTTCAACGGCGGGATCAAGTCGTTCGTCGAGTACCTGAGCGAGGCGAAAAAACCGCTGCACAAGCCGGTGACGATCTACAAAGAGGTGGGCACCAGCATCGTCGAGGTCGCCCTGCAGTACACCGAGAGCTACAGCGAGACTTTCTACTCCTATGTCAACAACATCAACACCCACGAGGGCGGCACGCACCTGATCGGGTTCAAAAGCGCCCTGACCCGCACGCTCAACGACTACGCCAAGAAAAACAACCTGCTCAAGAAAGCCGATTTCACCCTGAGCGGGGATGACGTGCGCGAGGGCCTGACCGGCGTGATCTCGGTCAAGATGATCGACCCGCAGTTCGAGGGCCAGACCAAGACCAAGCTGGGCAACAGCGAGATCAAGGGCCTGGTCGAGAGCGTGGTCAACGAACAGCTCGCCATCCAGCTCGAGGAGAACCCCTCCATCGCGCGCCGGGTGATCGAGAAAGCGGTCAACGCCGCCCAGGCGCGCGAGGCGGCGCGCAAGGCCCGTGACCTGACCCGCCGCAAGAACGCCATGGAAAGCTCGGGCCTGCCCGGCAAGCTGGCCGACTGCTCGATCAACGATCCGAAACTGTGCGAAATCTACCTGGTGGAGGGCGACAGCGCCGGTGGCTCGGCCAAGATGGGCCGTGACCGCCGCAACCAGGCCATCCTGCCGCTCAGGGGCAAGATCCTGAACGTGGAGAAAGCCCGGCTGCACAAGATCCTCTCCAACGAGGAAATCCGCACCATGATCACCGCGATCGGCACGGGCGTGGGCGAGGAGGATTTCAACCTGGAGAACGCCCGCTACCACAAGATCATAATCATGACCGATGCCGACGTGGACGGGGCGCACATCCGGATTCTGCTGCTCACGTTCTTTTTCCGCTACATGCGCGAGCTGATCAACCAGGGCATGGTCTACATCGCGCAGCCGCCGCTGTTCCGGGTGTTCAAGGGCAACCAGGAGTTCTACGCCTACAACGAGCCGGAGCGCGCCCAGTACGTGAAGCGCCTGGGCGGGGAAAAGGTGAACATCCAGCGCTACAAGGGCCTGGGCGAGATGAACCCCGACCAGCTCTGGAAGACCACCATGGACCCGGAGACCCGCACCATCCTGCAGGTTAAGATGGACGAGGCGATGGAGGCGGACCGGCTTTTCACCGAGCTGATGGGTGACGAGGTGGAGCCGCGCCGCCAGTTCATCGAGAAGAACGCGCGCTACGTGACGAACCTGGATATCTGATTCAAACCGGAGGCGGCCCTATGGTACGCATCGCGGTGGACAGGGACAGGATAGAGGCTTTCTGCCGGAAGAACCATATCAGGAGGTTTGCGTTTTTCGGGTCGGTCCTGCGGAAGGATTTCAAGCCCGACAGCGATGTGGATGTGCTGGTGGAGTTTGAGCCGGGTGCGGCCCCCGGACTTTTCGGTGTAGCGCGCCTGGAAAGGGAACTGAGCGGTCTGTTCGAGGGGCGCCGGGTGGACTTGCGCACCCCGGAGGATTTGAGCCGCTATTTCCGCTGTGCTGTGCAGCAGGAAGCCGAGGTGCTGTATGCACAGGAATGACCTCATCCGCTTGCACCACATTCTGGATGCGGCCCGGGAGGCAGGTGTGTCTGAAGCTGGTGAAAATCCAGACACCGCTGGACATACTCTTATACACGCACGACGACCTGAACTACTGGAAGAATGTCAGGCAATCCTTTGCCGCGTCCGTGTTGCGTGAAGGGGTGGTGATATATGGGGATTCTTTGTAATTATGAATAATTAGGTTAAGAGGGCACTTGTAATGCCGAGGTGTTCATGACCTATGAATACAAAGAGTATCCAAAGTACATGTACCACCATAAACTTGCGCCGAAGGGAAAAGTTTTCAATAATGAGTAAGAAACTAAGGGACTTGGAAGAGGGTGGGTAGATACACCTGCAAAATTTCCTAAACCAGGATGGCTGAAAAGAAAGCTGCCATCTGCCAAGGAATTGTGGTTACAATTCCAATGGTTGTTTGCTGCGCTGGCGGTGGTGATTGGTATAATAGTAGGATTATTAACAATTTACGAAAAGATATTCAAGTCGTAATGGAAATAATTTTATGAACTTTCCGGCCGCAAAGTTTGTCTGAATAACAGACGGACATGCTTTGCGAAAATAGTCTCGTCCTTCGTGATAATAATGTGGCCTCTTCCCGGACCGACCGGGAGAAATCCGCTGTGAGCGAAAGGACATCCCGCCATGAAAGCCCTGATCCTGTTCGCCCTCTGGTGTATCCTGTTCGTGCTGTCCTGGCCGTTGGCCCTTCTGGCTCTGCTGCTGTTACCCCTGGTCTGGCTGATCTCACTTCCGCTTCGGCTTGTCGGCATTACCGTGGGGGCGCTTTTTGCCCTGGTCAAAGCCGTGCTGTTCCTTCCCGCGCGCATTCTTGGCTGGCGTCCGGCCCGTTGAGCGCGGCTTAGTCCCTTCCGGCTTTCTACTTTCCGGACGCGGCTTGTTGTCAGTCTCAGTCCAGGGCTGTTCTGTCTTTTCCGCACGATAGAAGCGCTTGTAGCCCTGATCGCCGCCGGGCTCGGCTTTCCCGCGCCGGTCCCGGGACGGCGTATGGCCCGCCGGGCGAGTCTTAGTCCCTTCCGGCTTTCCTCTTCCCGGGCGCGGCTTGTTGTCAGTCTCGGCCCAGGGTTGTTCTGTCTTTTCCGCACGATAGAAACGCTTGTAGCCCTGATCGCTGCCCGACTCGGCTTTCCCGCGCGTGTCCTGGGCTGGCGACCGGCCCGCTGAGCGAGTCTTAGTCCCTTCCGGCTTTCCTCTTCCCGGGCGCGGCTTGTTGTCAGTCTCAGTCCAAGGCTGTTCTG
>JAJFUG010000092.1 GCA_021372515.1 bacterium | reverse complement strand
AAACGGCACAAAATCCGCCAGATTCTTCTTCGCCAGCACTTTCGTGATCGCCGCGGTCAGGGTGGTCTTGCCGTGATCCACGTGACCTATCGTTCCCACGTTCACGTGTGGCTTGTTGCGTTCGAATTTCTTCTTGGCCATTGTAAGAACTCCTGACTGTTATTGATTGAACGTTTATCTATGTCGTCATTCTCAGGAACTCAGGCTCAGCCCTTGCCCCTCGCTCCGGCCAGGATCGCCTCTCTGCGTTCCTTGTTCACCTCGGCGTAGTGCGAGAACTGCATCGAGAAGATCGCACGGCCCTGGGTCAGAGAACGCAGGTTGGTGGCGTAGCCGAACATTTTGCACAGAGGCACCGAGGCACTGATCACATGGGCCTCGTTCTTCGGAATGATCCCGGCCACCTTGCCCTGACGGCTGGCCAGGTCGCCCATCACATCGCCGAGGTACTCGCCCGGGCACGTGATCTCAACATTCGTTATCGGTTCGAGCAGCTTGATGCCGCACCTGTGCACGGCTTCCTTGACCGACATCGAGCCGGCGATCTTGAAGGCCATGTCGCTGGAGTCGACCTCGTGATAGCTGCCGTCGAGCAGCACGGCGCGCACGTCCACCAGCGGATAACCCGCCTCGCCGCCGCCAGCCAGGGCTTCCTTGATCCCGTTTTCCACCGGGTTGATATACTCGCGCGGGATGTTGCCGCCCACCACCTTGTTTTCGAAGACGAACCCCTTGCCGCGCTCCTGGGGATGGTACTCCATCTTGACATGCGCGTACTGGCCGCGTCCGCCGGTCTGACGGATGAACTTTATCTCGACCGGGCTGGACTTGTCCAGGGTCTCACGGTAGGCCACCTGCGGCTGTCCAACATTGGCCTCGACCTTGAACTCACGCAGCATGCGGTCGACCAGTATCTCCAAGTGCAGCTCGCCCATACCCGAGATGAGTGTCTGACCGGTCTCCGCATCGTTGCGCACCTGGAACGTAGGGTCCTCGTCCGAAAGCTTTTCCAGGGCCGTGGTCAGCTTGTCCTGGTCGGCCTTGGTCTTGGGCTCGATGGCCACCGAAATGACCGGCTCGGGGAAGACCATCTTCTCCAGTACGATCGGGTAGCCCTCCTCGCAGAGAGTGTCGCCGGTCTTGGTCACCTTGAGGCCGACCACGGCCGCGATATCACCGCAATACAGGTCCTCCCGCTCCTCACGCTTGTTGGCGTGCATCTGCAGGATGCGGCTGATACGCTCTTTGCGGTCCTGAACACTGTTGTAGATATAGGAACCGGCGTCCAGCTTGCCGGAATAGGCGCGCACGAAAGTGAGGCGTCCGACATACGGATCGGTCATGATTTTGAAAGCGAGGCCTGCGAACGGCTCGTCATCCGAAGCGCTGCGCTCGACCAGCTCGCCCTCTTCTCCATCGGGAAGGTGGCCGACCACCGGGGGGATGTCCTCGGGCGAGGGCAGGTACCAGCTGATGGCGTCCAGAAGGCGCTGCACACCCTTGTTCTTGAAAGCGCTTCCGCAGAGCACGGGGATGATTTTCACCTGGCAGGTGCCGTTGCGGATGGCCCGGCGGATTAGCTCGGGATCGTCCACATCGCCCTCGTCCAGGTACTTGGTCATCAGCTCGTCGTCGTAATCGGCGATAGCGTCCAACATGGCGTGGCGCATCTTGCTGGCCTGCTCCAGAAGGTCTTTCGGGATATCGACCTCCTCGAACACCGCGCCCTGGGTGCTTTCCTGGTAGATCACGCCGCGCATGGCGACCAGATCGACCAGACCGGTGAACATCTCTCCGCCGCCGAAAGGTATCTGCAGCGGGACGGGACGTGCGCCCAGGCGCTCTTTTATCGAATCCACCGCACCGTAGAAATCGGCGCCGATACGGTCCATCTTGTTGATGAAGGCGATGCGCGGCACACCGTAGCGATCGGCCTGACGCCAGACCGTCTCGGACTGCGGCTCCACCCCACCCACGGCACAGAACACCACCACCCCGCCATCCAGCACGCGCAGCGAGCGTTCCACCTCGACCGTGAAATCCACGTGGCCCGGGGTGTCGATGATGTTGATCCTTTTATCTTTCCAGATACAGGTGGTGGCGGCGGAAGTGATAGTGATTCCCCGCTCCTTCTCCTGCTCCATCCAGTCCATGGTTGCGGCGCCCTCGTGAACCTCGCCCAGACGGTGCACCCGGCCGGTGTAGAACAGGATGCGCTCGGTGAGCGTGGTCTTGCCAGCATCGATATGGGCCATGATGCCGATGTTGCGAATATCTTTTAACGGTACCCTGCGAGCCATTTAACCCACCATCCAAAAGGAACAAACTGCCGCCAATCCGGCAATTTTCAAAATCCGGAAATCGTAGACAAAGCCGCTCCCTACAAACCACAAGAGCGGCTCGTTCGGTACATCTCATTCATTTACGCAGAGAGCAAGCTCCGCGCGCGGCACTACCAGCGGTAATGCGCGAACGCCCGGTTGGCTTCCGCCATGCGATGAGTGTCTTCCTTTTTCTTTACCGTGCTGCCCTCATTGCGGTAGCAGGACAACAGCTCGGCAGCCAGGCGCTCATCCATGGTCTTCTCGTTGCGTTCGCGGGCGAACCCGATCAGCCAGCGCAAAGCCAGGGCGGTACGACGGTCCGGGCGGACCTCGACCGGCACCTGGTAGGTGGCGCCACCCACACGACGACTCTTAACCTCGAGCGCGGGCTTGGCATTGTTGACCGCCTGCTTGAACACGTTCAGGCCCGGCTGTCCGACTTTCTCTTCCAGCAAAGCCATCGCCTTGTACAGGATCGATTCGGCCTTGCTCCGTTTGCCATCCAGCATCAGGCAGTTGATGAACTTGCTCACCAGCGTGCTCTGATAGCGCGGATCGGGCAAAACTTCTCTTTTAAGTGCGACTCTTCTTCTCGACATAGTCCGGTTCTGTCTTAGGATTTGGGCTTTTTAGCGCCATACTTTGACCGACTTTTCTTGCGGTCAGTGACGCCGCTGGCATCCAGAGTGCCACGGATGATATGATAGCGCACACCCGGCAGGTCCTTAACGCGACCGCCGCGGATGAGCACAATCGAGTGTTCCTGAAGATTGTGCCCCTCGCCCGGTATGTACGAGGTTACCTCATAGCCGTTGGTCAGACGGACCCTGGCCACCTTACGCAAAGCCGAGTTCGGCTTCTTGGGCGTAGTGGTGTAGACACGCGTGCAGACCCCCCTGCGCTGCGGGCACGCGGTCAGCGCCGGCGAGGAGGTCTTCTGCTTGACCACCTTCCGGCCGTGACGGACTAACTGGTTAATCGATGGCAAGCATTCCTCCCGAAAAAATGGATTATTAAAAATAGGGTCACTATTAGTGCTTGTCAATAAAAAACTAATACTTAAAACACCGGGCGCTCACGGTCGAGCGACCCCGGGGTTTTCTACGAGCCTGAGCCAGAAGAGTCTAAGCCCGCCGCAGCGATCCGTCTGTCCTGACTCCTCTCGCCGCGGCGGGCAGTTTTTATACAATATTTCTCACTCTCAGAGCTGTATTTCCTGCTCTATCGTGGTTTCCTGCTCCGCCTCTTCCTCCTCGGCACTCTTCGGGAAGATCACGTCGTTGTAGCGCAACAGCCCTGTACCAGCCGGGATCGGATGGCCGATGATGATGTTTTCCTTCAGGCCCATCAGGTCATCCTTGGCCCCGTTGATCGCCGCCTCGGTCAGCACGCGGGTGGTCTCCTGGAACGAGGCCGCCGAGATGAAGCTGCTCGTGGTCAGGCTGGCCTTGGTGATGCCCAGCAATTGCGGACGGCTCGTGGCCGGCTCGCCGCCGTCGCGGATCACGCGTTCGTTCTCGCGGCGGAAAACGTGCTTGTCCACGCTCTCGCCTTCCAGGAAATTCGTATCCCCGGGGTTCACGATGGCCACCTTGTTCAGCATCTGGCGTACGATCACCCCGATGTGCTTGTCGTTGATCTTCACACCCTGAAGGCGGTAGACCTCCTGGATCTCGTTCAGCAGGTATTCCTGCACCGCGCGCGGGCCCTTGATCCGCAGGATGTCGTGCGGGTTGATCGGGCCTTCGCTCAGACGGTCGCCGCTGCGCACCACATCGCCCTCGTGCACGCGCAGGTGCTTGCCGTAGGGGATCAGGTACTCGCGCGGCTCGCCCACCTCGGGGGTGACGATGATCTGGCGGTTGCCGCGGACAATCTTGCCGAAACTCACCCGCCCGTCGATTTCGGTGATGACCGCCGGGTCCTTGGGCTTGCGGGCCTCGAACAGCTCGGCCACGCGCGGCAGACCGCCGGTGATGTCACGGGTCTTGTAGATTTCGCGGCTCAGCTTGGCCAGCAGCGTGCCGGCCTCCACCTTCTCCTCATCGCCCACCAGCAGGTTGGCCCCGGTGGGGATGATGTAGTCGCGCACCTTCTCGCCCCGCTCGTCGAGGATCTCGATGTGCGGGTGGTAGAGTTTCTCGCGGTCGTCGATGATCACGCGCTGACGCTTGCCGGTGATCTCGTCCAGCTCCTCGCGCAACGTGATGTCCTCGACTATGTCCACCAGCTTGACCGTACCGGACATGTCGGTGAGGATCGGGTTGTTGTGCGGATCCCATTCGAACAGGACCTGGTCCTGCTCTATCTGGTCGCCGTTCGCCACGTTGATCGTCGAGCCGTAGGGCACCGAGGAGCGTCCGCGCACGCGGTTCTCCTTGTCCTTGATGATAAGCTCGCCGTCGCGGCTGACCACCACCAGGCTACCCTCCTGGTTCTTGACCACGGTCATGTTGTCGTACTCGATGGCGCCGTCCACCGGCGCCATTTTCTGGCTCTGGGCCGCGATACGGCTGGCCGTGCCGCCATAGTGGAACGTACGCAGGGTGAGCTGCGTGCCCGGCTCGCCGATCGACTGGGCGGCGATGATGCCCACCGCCTCGCCCATCTCCACCGTGTCCATGGTGGCCAGGTTGCGGCCGTAGCATTTCTGGCACAGCCCGCGTTCGGCCTCACAGGTGAGCACCGAGCGGATACGCACTTTTTCCAGGCCGCTGCTTTCGATCAGGCGCGCCTCTTCCTCGGATATTTCATCCCCGGCGCTGACTATGACGATCGGGTTGCCCTCGGGGTCCTTGTTGATCGGGTCGATCACGTCTTCCAGGGCCACGCGCCCGACGATACGGTCGGCCAGGGGCTCGATGACCTCCTCGCCTTCCTTGAGCGCCGACACGTCATGCCCCATGATCGTCCCGCAGTCCTCCTCGGTGATCGTCACGTCCTGGCAGACATCCACCAGGCGGCGGGTCAGGTAGCCGGCGTCGGCGGTCTTCAGCGCGGTGTCGGCCAGTCCCTTGCGTGCGCCGTGGGTGGAGATGAAGTACTCCAGCACGGTGAGGCCCTCGCGGAAATTCGAGACGATCGGGCTTTCGATGATCTCGCCCACCTGGCCGGTGATCTTTTTCTGCGGCTTGGCCATCAGGCCGCGCATGCCGGCCAACTGGCGTATCTGCTCGCGGCTTCCGCGGGCGCCCGAGTCGGCCATCATATAGATCGGGTTGAACCCGCCCGTGCTCTTGCGCAGCGCGGCGAACATCTCGCCCGCCACATCGCTGGTGGTGTGGGTCCAGGTGTCGATGACCTTATTGTAGCGCTCACCGTCGGTGATCAGCCGCTGCTGATAGGCCTTGGTGATCTTGTCCACCTCGGCGCGGGCTTTGTCCAGCAACTCGACCTTGCGCTTGGGGATCATCATGTCGGTGATGCCCACGGTCATGCCGGCCCAGGTGGCGTAGCGGAAACCGATCTCCTTCAGACGGTCGAGCAGGGCCACCGTGCGGGCCAGGCCCGCCTTGCGGTAGCTTTCGAACACCATCTCGCTGATGGCGGACTTTTTCATGCACTTGTTGATGAAACCCAGCTCGGAGGGGATCACCTGGTTGAACAGCACCCGTCCCACCGTGGTCTTGATCCACCGTCCGCCCAGCTGCAGCAGGACCCAGTCGTGCAGGCCCACGCCGCCGTTGTCGTACATGCGGATCACGTCATCGGCCTCTTTGAACCGCGGCGGCTCGGGCGGGGTCTCCCCCTCCTTGTCGTACAGATCGCGGGTCAGGTAGTAGCAGCCCAGCACGATGTCCTGGCTGGGGCTGGCCACCGGGTTGCCGTTGGAGGGCAGCAGGATGTTGTTCGCGCTGAGCATCAGCACGCGGCACTCGATCTGGGCCTCGTAGCTCAGTGGCACGTGCACGGCCATCTGGTCGCCGTCGAAATCGGCGTTGAACGCCGGGCAGACCAGCGGGTGGATGCGGATGGCCTTTCCCTCGACCAGGATCGGCTCGAAAGCCTGGATACCCAGACGGTGCAGGGTCGGGGCGCGGTTCAGCAGCACCGGGTGGTCGCGTACGATCTCTTCCAGGATGTCCCAGACCTCGGGACGCTCCTTCTCGACCAGTTTCTTGGCGCTCTTGACGGTCTGGACGAAACCTTTCTCCTCCAGCTTGCGGATGATGAAAGGCTTGAACAGCTCCAGGGCCATGGTCTTGGGCAGACCGCACTGGTGCAGCTTGAGTTCGGGGCCCACCACGATCACCGAGCGGCCCGAGTAGTCCACGCGTTTACCCAGCAGGTTCTGACGGAAACGGCCCTGCTTGCCCTTGAGCATGTCGCTCAGGCTCTTGAGCGGGCGTTTGCCGCGGCCGCGCACCACGCGCGTGCGGCGTCCGTTGTCGAACAGGGCGTCCACCGCCTCCTGCAGCATGCGCTTCTCGTTGCGCAGGATCACCTCGGGGGCGCGCATCTCGATCAGTTTCTTCAGCCGGTTGTTGCGGTTGATCACCCGGCGGTACAGGTCGTTCAGGTCGCTGGTGGCGAACCGTCCGCCCTCCAGCGGCACCAGGGGACGCAGGTTGGGCGGAATGACCGGCACCACGTCCATAATCATCCACTCAGGACGGTTGCAACTGAGGCGGAAAGCCTCGACCACCTTCAGCCGCTTGAGCAGGGCTTTCTTGCGGTGCGGGGAGGTCTCCACCTTGACCAGGGAGCGCAACTCGCTGCTCAGGTCCTCGATGTCGATTTCCTCGAGCAGCATCTTGATCGCCGCCGCTCCGATGGCGGCCTTGAAACCCTCGATCTCCTGGTCCTCGGCCTCCAAAAACTGGTCCTCGCTGAGCAGCTCCTTTTTCTTGAAGCTGCTCTTGCCCGGGTCGACCACCACGTAGTTGGCGTAGTAGAGGACTTTCTCCAGGTCGCGCAGGGTCATGTCCATCAGGTAGCCCATGCGGCTGGGCAGGCTCTTGAAGAACCAGATGTGGGCCACGGGCACGGCCAGCTGGATGTGCCCCATGCGCTCACGACGGACTCGCGAAAGGGTCACCTGCACACCGCACTTGTCGCAGATTACGCCGCGGTAGCGGATACCCTTGTACTTGCCGCAGTTACATTCCCAGTCCTTGACCGGACCGAATATTTTCTCGCAGAACAGACCGTCGCGCTCCGGCTTGAACGAGCGGTAGTTGATCGTTTCCGGCTTGGTGACCTCGCCGAAACTCCATTGCTTGATCTGCTCGGGTGAGGCGATCGAAACCTTCATGTACTTGAAGTTCGGCTTGGTCGTCTCGCGCGAGTTTCTGAAATCGATCATGGCAACCCTCGTCAGGGTTAATGTTGTCGATTGTATGGAGTCAACGGTCGTCGACCGTGAATATGCCGGGCGGCCCTGTCACAACGCCGCCCGCTCCAGTCAATCCCGCCGTCTTTCAGCCTCAGGCCGGGGGGAGCTTCTAAGTCTCCCTACTCGCCGTCCTCGCCCAGCTCCACGTTCAGGCCGAGGCTTTGCAGTTCCTTGATCAGAACGTTGAAAGACTCCGGTGTTCCGGGTTCCGGCAGGTTTTCGCCCTTGACTATCGCTTCGTAGACCCGGCTGCGCCCGACCACGTCGTCACTCTTGACTGTCAGCATTTCCTGCAGGGTATGCGAAGCACCGTGGGCCTCCAGCGCCCACACTTCCATCTCGCCGAATCTCTGTCCGCCGAACTGCGCCTTTCCGGCCAGCGGCTGCTGCGTGACCAGCGAGTAAGGTCCGATGGACCGGGCATGAATCTTGTCCTCAACCAGATGGCTGAGCTTGAGCATGTATATGTACCCGACTGTGACGGGGTAATCGAAATAGCGCCCGGTCCGGCCGTCGCGCAACTGCAGCTTGCCCTTTTCCGGCAGACCGGCGTTCTTCATCAGCTCGACAATCTCATCCTCGCTCGCGCCGTGGAACACCGGCGTGCTGACCGAGAAACCGAGGAGCTTGGCGGCGAACCCGAGGTGGGTCTCAAGTATCTGGCCCACGTTCATACGGCTGGGTACGCCCAGCGGGTTGAGCACGATCTGCACCGGGGTGCCATCCGGAAGGAACGGCATGTCCTCCTCCGGGACGATCTTGGCCACGATACCCTTGTTGCCGTGGCGTCCGGCCATCTTGTCACCCACCGAGACCTTGCGTATCTCGGCCACGTAGACCTTGACCAGCTGCACCACTCCGGGGGCCAGCTCATCCGGGGCCATGATCTTTTCGATCTGACGCTCGGCGTATTCGCGCACCTTCTGGATCTTGCGCTCGGCCAGGGCCACCGCGTCGCGTATCTGCTCGGTCACGGCCGAGTCCTCGACCGTAACCGTGGCCAGTTCGATGGCGTCCATGTCGAGCGAGTCCATCTCTTTCTTGGTCAGGCTCTTTCCGGCTTCCACCTGCTGCTTCTGGGTCTGCTTGTTGTACAGGCAGACCGTTTTCTGGCCCTTGAGCATCTCGAGGATCTGGCCCTTGAGATAGCTGTTGATCTCGGCGATCTTTTCGCGTTCGGTCTTGCGCTGCTTCTCGACATCGTCGTTCTTATGCTCGCGGATCAGCCCGTCATCCACCAGCCGGCTGAACACCTTTACATCTATTACTATACCTTCCACTCCAGGCGGGACCTTGAGCGAGGTGTCCTTCACATCACCGGCCTTGTCGCCGAAGATGGCCTTGAGCAGACGCTCCTCGGGACTCAGCTCGGTCTCGCCCTTGGGGCTTACCTTGCCCACCAGGATATCGCCGTGGGAGACATGGCTGCCGATGCGGATGATGCCGCGCTCGTCAAGGTTGCGCACAGCGTCCTCGCCCACGTTGGGAATCTCGCAGGTGATTTCCTCGGTGCCGCGCTTGGTGTCGCGCACCTGGACCTCGAGTTCCTGAATGTGGACCGAGGTGAACTTGTCATCCTTGACCAGCTTCTCGCTCAGGACAATGGCGTCCTCGTAGTTGTACCCGTACCAGGGCATGAACGCCACCAGGACGTTCTGGCCCAGGGCCAGCTTGCCCTCGTTGCTCGAGGTGCCGTCGGCTATGATGTGGCCCTTGGCTATTTCCTGGCCCACATCTACCAGCGGACGCTGGTTGATCGAGGTGTCCTGGTTGGTGCGGATGAACTTGCGCAGCTTGTAGGTGTCCTTCTCGGGCATCTTGGCGAACAGGTTGCCGCGCTCGGTGCGCTCTTCCTCTCTCACCTGAATCACGACCCGGGTGGCATCGACGCTCTCGACCACGCCGCCGCGGCGGGCGGTGACCACAGTGCCGCTGTCGCGGGCCACGCGCTCCTCCAGGCCGGTCATCACCACCGGGTACTCCGGCTTGAGAAGCGGCACGGCCTGGCGCTGCATGTTCGAGCCCATCAGGGCGCGGTTGGCGTCATCGTGCTCCAGGAACGGGATCAGGGCGGCCGCGATGCTCACGATCTGCTCCGGGGCCACGTCCATGTATTCGACTTTCTCCGGCGGCATCAGCGGAAAATCGTTCTTCAGCCGGCAGAGGATCTGCTCCCGCTTGAAATTGCCCTTCTCGTCCAGCGGTGCGTTGGCCTGGGCGATGATGTACTTGTCCTCCTCGAACGCGTCCATGTAGCGTATCTCATCGGTGACCCGGCCGTTCTCCACCTTGCGGTAGGGGGTCTCGATGAAACCGTACTTGTTGATCCGCGCGTGCGTGGTCAGACTGGTGATCAGACCGATGTTCGGGCCTTCAGGGGTCTCGATGGGGCACATGCGCCCGTAGTGCGAATAGTGCACGTCACGCACCTCGAACCCCGCCCGTTCGCGGGTCAGACCGCCGGGGCCCAGGGCCGAAAGGCGGCGCTTGTGGGTCAACTCGGCCAGCGGGTTGGTCTGGTCCATGAACTGGCTGAGCTGGCTGGAACCGAAGAAGGCGTTGATCACGGCGCTGATCGTGCGGCTGTTGACCAGGTCGTCGATTGTCAGGCCCTCGGTGTTCTGCAGGCTCATGCGTTCCTTGACCAGACGGCTCATGCGGGTCAGGCCCAGGCTCACCTGGTTGGCGATCAGCTCGCAGACCGAGCGGATACGGCGGTTGCCCAGGTGGTCGATATCGTCGATTTCGCCCTGGCTCTCGGTCAGCCGGATCAGGTAGTTGATGATCTCGACGAAATCATCCTTGGTCAGGGTGGCGGTCTCGATGGGTGTCTTCAGGTCGAGACGCTGATTTATCTTGTAACGGCCGACAGCGCCCAGGTCGTAGCGCTTGGGACTGAAAAACAGCTTGTTGATGAAATCCCGGGCGATCTCGATGTTGGGCGGCTCGCTCCCGCGCAGGGCGTTGTAGATACGCACCAGCGCGTCCTCTTCGTTGCGGCAGTTGTCCTTGCGCAGCGTGTTTTTGAGGATCTTGTTCTCCAGGCCTTTCAGGCGCGAGACATAGACCTCGAGCTTCTCGACGCTCTTGCCGATGAGCTGCTTGATCACCTGGCTGCTCAGCTCGGAGCCGTGCTCGGCCAGCACCTCGCCGGTGTCCTCCTCGATGATGTCCTCGGCCACCAGGTAACCTGTCGACAGGTCGCGCTTGCGCTTGGTCTTGCCGATCACGCTCTTGAGTTCGAGCGTGGTTTTCTTGTAGAACAGGTCGATGATGTCCGTGTCGGACGGGTAGCCGAGCACGCGGAGAAGCGTGGTGGCCGGGAATTTCTTTTTCTTGTCGATGTGAACGTAGATTGTGTCGTGTATGTCGACTGTGAACTCGACCCAGCTTCCGCGGAACGGAATGATGCGGGCCGAGACCAGGCGCTGTCCGTTGGTGTGTGTGGTCTCTTCGAAGATTACGCCGGGGGAGCGGTGGAGCTGGCTGACTATTACGCGCTCGGCGCCGTTGATAACGAAAGTGCCCAGCTCGGTCAGCAGCGGCAGCTCACCGAGAAACACTTCTTTCTCGATGATGTCTTTTATCTTTTTCTTGTTTCCAACCGTCTCCTTGGTGATAAGACGCAGAGTGGCCTTGAGCGGGATGGCATAGGTCATGTCCCGTTCCTCGCACTCTTCCACCGTGTATTTGGGCTCTCCCAGACTGTAATGCACGAACTCCAGGGTATAGTTCTCCTGGTAGTCGTGGATCGGGAAAACCTCGTTGAACACGGCCTGCAAGCCCGCGTTCTCGCGCTTTTCAGGGAGCGTATCTTTCTGCAGCAGCATATCGAAAAACTGGGTCTGGATCTCCAGCAAATGCGGCATCTCGACCGTGCGCTGCAGCTTGTCGAAAGAGATGGTCTTGGCTTCCGGTCTACGCATGAATAAACCATTCTCCTTTGCTTTTGGCAATGTTAAATAAAGCGGACCGCTTCGAGGGGCGCTCCCGGCGGAGCGTCCCTCGAGATCCGCTTTATTCTTTGCCGCCCAAAATGAAAGGGGTATCCTTGGCTTGCGACCGTACTGCCGCGGTTGCACTGACTGCATCCGCGCCGGCGGACATGCGTCCGGGCTTCCTCACAGAATTCCCGGCGGCGAGTCCGATCGAGCTCAAGGTCCCCCCCTTCATCTGGTATCATTATTCCCGGGCCACAGATGATTCCGGCCCGAAAAATCAGGGAAACAGTCGGTGTTGTCCGGTCGTCCCTCCGTGCCGTTGAGACCACGACAGCGCCGTCTCAGCGGGCGGCGCCACGGGTCACGGCTTGCTCATTCCACGACGGGATAAGAGTGGAATAATGATACTCGGATAACAGCCTTACTTCAGTTCCACAGTGGCGCCGGCCTCTTCCAGCTTGGCCTTCATCGCCTGGGCCTCTTCCTTGGAGACGGCCTCCTTGATCGGCTTGCCGGGGTTGTCCACCACGTCCTTGGCTTCCTTCAGGCCCAGGCTGGTCAGCTCGCGCACGACCTTGATCACCTGGATCTTCTTGTCGCCCACACCGGTAAGCACCACATCGAACTCGGTCTTCTCTTCGGCGACCGGGGCAGCCGCAGCAGCGGCGACCGGAGCGGCGGACATCATCGGCGCGGCGGCCGACACACCAAACTTCTCCTCAAGCGCCTTGACCAACTCGTTCAGCTCGAGGACGGTCATGCCCTCGATAGCCGTGATGATCTCTTCTTTGTTCATCGTTGCCGTAGCCATACTGCCTTTCCTCCCGGATATGGAGTTTTACGTTAAAGTGTGACTTTATTCGCTGGGCTGCGCCTCTTTAGCCTGACGGACCTGGTCGAGGACGCGCACTGCCCGCCCGATCATGTCGTTGAGTACATACACGAACCCGGTGACCGGCTGGTTGAGTGTCCCGAGCAGCCTGGCCAGGAGCACTTCCTTGGACGGCAGAGAGGCGATTTCCTTCACCTGAGCGCTGTCGATCACGCGCTCACTCATCACGCCGGCCTTGATCTGGAGTTTCTGGCTCTCATCGGCGTACTTGCGCACGATCTTGGCCGCACCAACTCCCTCGTCCTGCGAAATTATGATCGCAGTAGGGCCGTTGAGGAACTTGTCCAGGCCCGTCTCGAAGGGCGTGTCCTTGACGGCACGGCGGATCAGGGTGTTCTTCGCCACGAGGCACTCGATCTGCGCCGCGCGGAAAGTTTTCCTCAGCTCCGTCATGTCTTTGACGTTGATGCCGCTGAAATCAGTCAGAATGAAGCTTCCGGAGGAAGCCAATTTCTGCCTGAGATCCTCGACTACCTTTTCCTTCTCTTTCCTGAGCATGACTTTCAGACTCCCTCGACTGCCGGGGCGCCGGAAGCAGATTCAAGACCGGCTTCACCGATAGAGGTTAAGGTCCAGTTTCACTCCCGGCCCCATGGTGCTGGTGACCGTGATGTTACGGATGTAGGTGCCCTTGGCGGCCGACGGCTTGGCGCGGTTTATCGCATCCATCAGGGCGGAGAAGTTCTCCACCAGCTTGGTGGCTTCGAAACTCAGCTTGCCGATCGGGGCATGCACATTGCCCGTCTTGTCCACACGGAACTCGATCTTACCGGCCTTGGCCTCGCGCACCGCCCGGCTGATTTCGAAAGTGACCGTGCCGCTCTTGGGATTGGGCATCAGGCCGCGGGGACCCAGGATACGCCCCAGCTTACCCACCTGACCCATCATGTCCGGGGTGGTGATGACCGTGTCGAAATCCAGCCAACCCTCGGCGATCTTGTCGACAAATTCCTTGCCGCCGACAAAATCCGCCCCGGCTTCCTGGGCCTCGGAAACCTTGTCGCCCTGGGCGATCACCAGCACGCGCAGGGTCTTGCCGACGCCGTGGGGCAGCACCACCGTGCCGCGGACCACCTGGTCGGCGTGACGGGGGTCGACACCCAGACGGTAGGCGGTTTCCACGGTCTCGTCGAACGTGGCGTAATGCGCCTTTTTCAGCATATCCACCGCTACATCGATCGTGTAGCGCGCCTGGCGGTCCACCAAGGCGGTGGCTGTTTCGTACTTCTTTCCTCTTTTGGGCATAATAACCTACCGATTTATGGATTAACCGACTATTTCGATCCCCATCGACCGCGCCGTGCCGCGGATCATGCTCATGGCGGTCTCGACCGACTTGGCGTTAAGGTCGGGCATTTTCAGGCGCGCGATTTCCTCAACCTGCTTCTCGGTAATCTTCCCCATCTTGGTCTTGTTCGGCTCGCCGCTGGCCTTGGCCAGTCCGGCGGCTTTCTTAATCAGAACCGGGGCCGGAGGAGTCTTGGTGATGAAGGTGAAAGAACGGTCCTGATAGACCGTGATCTCCACCGGGATGATCGTGCCGATCTGGTCCTGCGTGCGCGCGTTGAACTGCTTGCAGAACTCCATGATCGCCACACCGTGCTGGCCCAGGGCCGGTCCCACCGGGGGCGCCGGATTGGCCTGACCGCCGGGAACCTGCAGCTTGACGAATCCTGTTACCTTCTTAGCCACCTTTATCTCCTGAAAGAATAAAGCATCTTATAACGGTTTCAACTGCAGGTAATCCAATTCCAGCGAAGTGGGACGGCCGAACAGGCTGACCACTACCTTGACTTTGCCTTTTTCCGGGTAGACTTCCTCGACCCGGCCGTTGAACTGCGTGAACGGCCCGTCGATCACCTCCACGAAATCGCCGATCTTGTAGGGGATATCCTCACCCACCATCGGCCCGCCGGCCACTTTCTCCTCACGCCGCATGATCTTGTTGACTTCCTTCTCACGCAGCGGATGCGGCTTCACTCCGCCGCCTGCGAACTTGATGATGCCCTGGGTGTTTCCCAGCACGTGCAGCGTCTCCTCGGTCGGCAGCATCTTGACCAGGACATAGCCCGGATACAGCTTACGCAGCACTTTCACTTTCTTGCCGTTCTTCAGCTCGGTGACCTCTTCCATGGGCACCATTACCTCGTCGATCTGGGCCTGGACATTGTCCTCGCCCGGATTGACGATCAGGCTCTCGATGCGGCTCTTGACCTTGTTCTCATGGCCGCTGTACACCTGAAGAACATACCACTTGCATTCTTCCATCAGTTTATTTTCCAGGGCTGAATTCCCAACTTCGACCGGCTCTTGCCAGCGCCGGTCCACGGAGCGCGTCCTGTCAGCTCGCTCTTAGAATATCGCGTCCATGCCCAGGCTGATGAGCTTGTCTATCCCCCAGATTATGAAAGCCACGATGACACAGACCACTATCACCACCACGGTTGCACCCTTGACCTCGGTGCTGCCGGGCCAGGTCACCTTGGCCACCTCCGCGCGGACCTCTTTCAGGAACTGTATGCCCCGCTCCAGGAGACTCTGCCCTTCGACTGTCTTTTCCGCCTGATTCGTCATTTGAAATCCCGATCTTCGGTTTGATTTCAAAATTACTGGCAGGCCAGGAGGGATTCGAACCCCCAACATCCGGTTTTGGAGACCGGCGCTCTACCGTTAGAGCTACTGGCCTGCGTGCTTGTCCTGAGACTATGGGTGCTAACGCGTCTCTTTGTGAGAGGTGTGCACGTTACAGAAAGGGCAGTGCTTTCTGACTTCCATGCGCTCAGGGTGCGTTTTCTTTTCCTTGGTCAGATTGTAATTGCGTCTGCCACATGTCTGACACGCCAGAGTGATCTTGACCCGCATTGAGCTGACCTTTCAGGTTTTGATCCGACCGTGCGCCGGATCGATGAAAACCCGGCTGACTACGCCGTATCTCATTAAATTCAAACCAGTTACAAACAATACAAAGAGGCGGGCGCTCTACCCCCTCTTTTTTAGGACTCCATTTTCCAGTCTTTAACCGACACCCGGCCGCAAGCCCTCTGCAGGTCACGGCCGGGTGTCGAATCTCGTCTTATTCAATAATCTCGGTCACCACGCCGGCGCCCACCGTACGGCCGCCCTCACGAATCGCGAAACGAAGCTCTTTCTCCATCGCGATCGGCGTGATCAACTCGATCAAAAGCTCCACGTTGTCGCCCGGCATCACCATCTC
>JAJFUG010000091.1:37500-39487 GCA_021372515.1 bacterium | reverse complement strand
GGACCGACAACCGCCTGTACCCGTTCCAGCGTTACTCCGGCGGCCACAGCATGGACTACGAACTGCGGCCCGGCGAGAAACTGACCCTGTTCTACGAGCCGGAGTGCGAGGGCCTTTTCTACCTGCCCTACAAGCAGGTGCACGGGGAATATGTCGAATTCCCGCGCGAGATAGCGGAGTTCGAGATACGCACGGCGGACGGCCCGCACAGCCAGAAAGACTACCGCCGCTGGGGCACCGGGCGTTTCGAGTATGTGCCCCAGCTTTCGCACCGCGAGGCTTTCTACCCGGTGGTGGGCGGCGGATTCAACCAGAACCTGCGCCTGCCCTCGCGCTCCGGCGAGGCCCTGACCCGCGACCGCGGCGACCTTCCCGCCCAGGCCGTGTTCGAGGTGGCCAGCCCTTACGAGCTGATCGACGGGGAGATTTCGGTCTACGCCCAGCTCGAGAGCGCGGCGCACCACCTGGCGGCCGAGATTTCGACCGACCGCGGCCGCTCCTGGCGCACTTGCGGCGCGATCAACGGCCCCTATTTCGGCCCCTGGAAGACCGGGGCGGACCTTCTGGCCGTGAGCGAGCACGGCTGCCTGACCATGGTGAGCGGTAAGTACGGCTACCTGGTCCGTCTGACCCTGAGTGGGCCGCAGCCGGCCGGGGCGGCCCGAGTGGGCGAGGTGGCGATCTCCAGCCTGGTGCAGGCCAACCCGCGCAATTTCCCGGTCCTGGCCGCCGGGCGCAACGAGCTGGTCTATTCACCCGGGCCGCAGCGCCGCCGCTGGAGCCTTCCCGTGCGGCTGGAGGCCCTGGACCGGTTCACCGTGCGCAGCCGGAACATGGAGTACGTTCTGGAGAATGACAACCAGCTCCTGAAGCCCCGCAACTGGGGCCGCGCCGAGGCCGTTTTCGCCGTGGCCGCCCCGGACAGCGCCGACCTGCTCTCGTTTCGCGCCGGGGGACGGTTCCTGGCCCTGGACAGCCTGGCCCCGGAAAAGACCACCGCCGAGACCCGCCGCACGCGGCTTCGCGCCCCCGACCCGGCTCGCGCCAAGGGCGCAATCGAGTGGTCACGCAGCCCCGAGGGGCCCTGGACTGAAATCTGGCGCTACAAGCCGTTCGGCGCTGGTCTGGACGGCGAGCGGGTGGAGCGCGTGCTGGCCTGGCCCGAGACGGACACCCAAGTGTCGCCCGGGCCGGGAGTGCGCAAGGTCTACGTGCGCTACCGCCTGGAGGGGCTGGCCCTGGATGACATCCGCCTGAGCGCGTTCACCGCCGGAGGTGGCCACGCCGGCCGGCTGGTCCTGACCCACGAGTGGCTCTCGGGCAGCAACCGGGTCAACCGCACCGTCGAGGTGCCCGACCCGTCCCGCGAGTTCCGCTACGGCCTGGACACCGGCCGGGGCGAGTTCAAGAACATCTCTCTCACTCTGGAGTGCCCGGCCCAGGAATGAGCCGGCACGGGAAAGGAGCGGCAGGCTTGCCGGACAGGAGCGAAGGTGAGGTGAAAGCGGCTTTCGGCAAGGAACTGGGACGGAAAGTGATCCACACTTTCGCCCTGTTCTACCTGGTTATCTATTTTGCCTGCGACCACTTGGCGGGGCCCCAGTTGGGCCTGCTGGTGCTGGTGGGCCTGCTGGTGGCCGTGATCATCATCGAGTACCTGCGCCTGGAACGTCAGGCCGATATCCCGCTCCTGTCCTGGCTCTGGGCCAATTTCCGTCGCGAGAAGGAACAGGCCGCGGTGGGGGCCGAAATCTTTTTCCTGCTCGGCGTGATCGTGGCCCTGGGCTCTTTCGAGCAGCGGGTGGCAACGACCGCCGTGCTGATGACAGTGTTCGGCGACCTGACTGCCGCCCTGGTGGGCATGCGCCTGGGACGGATCCGGCCGCGCATGTTCCACGGCAAGTCGATCGAGGGCAGCCTGGCCGCCGCGGTGGTGAACCTGTGCGTGGGCTGGGTGGTCATGCGCGACTGCGGGGGCGGCACGGCC
>JAJFUG010000091.1:0-27500 GCA_021372515.1 bacterium | reverse complement strand
TAAATGTCGAGCTGATTCCGGGGACCAGCAGCTCCATCTGCTCCCTGCTCGATATCACCGACCGCAAGCGGATCGAGCGGGCGCTGATCGAGAGCGAGAACCGCTACCGGAGGATGTTCCGCTCCTCGCCGATGCCCCTGTGGGAGGAGGATATCTCCGAACTCCGGCGGGAGCTGGACAGCCTGCGCCAGAAGGGGGTCGAGGATATCCGGACCTACATACGCGAGCACCCCGATTTCATCCGTCACGCCGCAGGTCTGATCCGGATCGTGGACGTGAACGAGGCGGCGCTGAACCTTTACAGGGCCGGCTCGCGGGAGGAACTGCTCGGTTCCCTGGGGCGGATGATCTACCCCGATGCGGCGGAAAGCCTCACCCGGAGCCTCACCGCGGTCTTCGAGGGTGAGACCCTTCTGCAGGGGGAAACGTCGATCCGCACCCTGGACGGCCGGAAGCGGACGGCCTATTACCGGGTGGCCATCCCGCCGCAGCATTCCTCCAACACGAACACCCTGACCAGCATCATGGATATCACCGCGCTCAAGCAGGCGGAAAAATCGCTGCTGGAGGAGCGCGCCCTGCTGCAGAGCAAGCTGCGCGACGAGGCCCTCATCGCCTCCATCGCCTCGCGGCTGGGCGGCAGCGAGCCGTTCATCCTGAGGCTGGATGAAGTGCTGGGTCAGGTGGGACGGCGTTTCGGGGTCGACCGGGCCAGCCTGTTCCATTGCCGCCCCGAAAAGGGCGTGGTAATGGTGCATTGCTGGTATGAGCAGGGTGCTGCACCGATGCCGAAGATTCAGCAGGAAGACAACGGCTACAGATTCATCCAGCAGCTTCTGAACAACGAGATTTTCGCTTTCCAGTCTCTGGACGAGCTGGAGGAACCGGACCGCAGTTTCTATGTAAACCGGGGTTGTGAGGCGCTGCTGTCCTGTCCCCTGTTCTCGGGATCGGCTTTCAACGGCTTCCTGAGCCTGTGCACCTCGGCCAGAAAGAACTGGGATGATCAGGACAAAGCCCTGATCCGCACGGTGGGGAACATGCTGGCCAACGCCTGGGAGAGGGAGGAGCTTTTCAAGGCGCGCCTGGAGGCCGAGCACCGTCAGGTGGAGGCGGTGCGGATGGCCGAGAAGTCCTCGCGCCTGGCCGCGCTGGGGAACCTGTCCGCCGGTGTGGCGCACGAGATCAACCAGCCCCTCACCGCGCTCAAAGTCAAGGTGGACAGTTCCCTCTACTGGATGGAGCTGGACAAGGAGCTGTCACGGGACAAATATGTCGAGACCTTGCGTTTCGTTTCCGAGCAGGCCGAACGCATCGATGAGATAATCCGCCACATGCGCTCCCTGATCCGCCAGGACAGCCGCCGTGAGCCGGTCGCCGTGGATGTGAACGAGGTGGTCAACAGCGCCCTGTCCCTGCTGGATGAGCAATTGATGGCTCACCGTATCGGACTGCAGAAGGAACTGGGGGAGAATCTGCCGCAGATTAACTCCCAGCCCGCACTGCTCGAGCAGGCGGTGATCAACATGGTGATAAACGCCATGAGCACCCTGGATCAGTCGGGCGGGGATTTACGGCAGATCATCGTGACCACGCGGACGGACGGGCGAGGAGACTGCTCGATAGAGGTGCGGGACAACGGGCCCAGCCTGCCCGCCGAAATGCTCGAGCACGTGTTCGATCCGTTCTTCGCCTCGCGCATGAATATGGAAAGCCTGGGTTTCGAGCTGTCGATCACGGAAAACATCGTAACCGGCCTGGGCGGGTCGATCACGGCCCACAACCACGAGGACGGTGGCTGCCTGTTCAAGATCGTTCTGCCAAAAGCTCCTTGAGAGAGGGAGAAAAGCATGCACATCCTGCTTGCCGACGATGAAAAGGATATCCGAACCACGCTCGCCGAGTTTATCGAGGGGTTGGGACACCGGGTGAGCCTGGCGGCCAACGGGCGGGAAGCTTTGGAAGTGCTGGAAAAGGACAAGGTGCATCTGCTGCTCTCGGACATCCGGATGCCGGAGATGGATGGGATCGATCTGCTCAGGAGGGTCAAGCTGAGCGGCGAGCTGCGTGAAATCGAGGTGATCCTGTTCACCGGGCACGGCACTATCCCCCAGGCGGTGGAGGCCATGCACGAGGGGGCCTACCATTACCTGATGAAGCCGATCAATGTCCGTGAGCTGGCCCTGATCCTGGAACGCATCGCCGAATTCATCGCCCTGCGCGAGGAGAACCGCCGTCTGTCCGAGAAGTTCGAGCACAGCGTGCGCGAGGCCACCGGCGAGATGCGCCGCGAGCTGGAGGAGTTGCGCCGTGCTTTCGCCCGCGAGGTGGGAGTGGCCGGCATGGGCGTGTTCTCGATCGCCCTGCGGGAGCTGCTGAAGACCTGCCAGCGACTGCACCGTAACCCCGACATACCGGTGCTGATCGAGGGGGAGACCGGCACCGGCAAGGAACTGATCGCCCGCTACATCCATTTCGGGGATTGCGACACCGCCAGCCCGTTCGTGGCGGTCAACTGCGCCTCGATCAGCCCCAACCTGTTCGAGAGCGAGCTGTTCGGCTACGAGGGCGGCTCTTTCACCGGGGCCAACCCCAAGGGACAGAGAGGCAAGCTCGAGCTGGCCGGCGACGGGACGATATTCCTGGACGAAATCGGTGAGATGCCGATGGACCAGCAGGCCAAGCTGCTCCGTGTGATCCAGGAGCGCGAGTTCTACCGCGTGGGCGGGCTGAAGAAAATCTCCACCGCGGCCAGGGTGGTCTGCGCTACCAACCGCGATATCCGCAAGTGTGTGGCGGACGGCTCGTTCCGGCAGGACCTTTTCTACCGTCTCAATGTGGCCCATATCCCCATTCCGCCGCTGCGCCAGCGCCGCGAGGCGATCATTCCCCTGGCCCGGCTGTTCATGCAGGAGCTGCATCAGAAAAAGCGGACCCATTTCGACAGTATCAGCCCCGCCGCCGCCCGTTTGCTGGAAACCTACGACTGGCCGGGCAACGTGCGCGAGCTGAAGAGCGCGATCGAACGGGTGGCGCTGCTCTACGACGACGATGAGATCCGCCCGGCGCACCTGGAGTTCCTGGTCCCCGGCGCCGGCGACACGGCCGACCTTCCGGCCCAGGGCCAGGCCCAGCTTACCGGCGAGGAAATCCTGCTGCCGGATGACTCGTTCGACCTGGACGGCTGGACGCTGAACATTGTCAAGAAAGCCCTGGCCAAGAATTTCTGGAACAAAACCGAGACCGCCCGCTACCTCGGGATAAGCCGGGGTGCGCTCTACACCTACCTTAAACATCTCAACCTGGAATAGTCCCCTCCGCCCCGGCCGGTGAGCTTTTTCCCGGCCGGCCTCCGCAAGTGGTGATTGTTTTTACGCATTCTGTCCCGCTGCTCTTGCCCGGATGAGCGAAACCACACGCACGGCCCGCCATGATGGCGTTATAGCCATATACATCAAATGGTTGTGATTGTGGCACGTTTTGTGTAAGAACTAAGGCGCGCGAATTGTAGAACGGGTTTCAATAAAACGGCGAGGTGAAAGTGCGTATACAGATTATAGACGATGATCGGGCGATCGCGTCGACGCTGAAGGAGTTTCTCGATTCAATCGGCCACGAGTGCCGGGTCTACACCAATCCGGTCCTGGCTCTGAGCGAGCACGAGGCCGGCCATTTTCAGGTGGTGCTGACCGATCTGCGCATGCCGCACCTGGATGGCCTGAGCCTGATGGACCGGCTCTCGGCCATCGACTCCAGCGCGTTCCTGATCGCCATGACCGGCCAGACCGATGTCGGCAGCGCGGTGGCCTGCAAGGACCGCGGGGTGTACGCCTATTTCACCAAGCCCATCGACCTGCGGCGCCTGGTGAATGTCCTCGGCCAGGCGGAGCGCGACCTTACGGTCCGGTCGATCCGTTGATCCGGATGCGGTCCGCGGCCGGTTGTCCCGGTGTGTCTGCCAGGGACGCGGACGATGCCCGCCGGATTGCCATTGCGGGGCAGGCGTTAACCATCCGTGATGCATGAACGACTGTTCGATTCCGCACAGCCGGATAGAACCGGAGCGGCCTGGGTATAGGCGCAGCCGATTGAGCTTTTTATATGTTGAATTAGAGGGATCGGCAGCCGGCTGATCCCTCTAAGGGTGGGACAGGTAGCTTGAAAGGGGGCTGATTATGCGCATGTCCGTGGGCAGAAAACTGGGGATCGGGTTCGGGGCCTGTGTCTTTATCCTGGTCGCGATGACGAGCAGCACCCTGGTTCGGCTGAGCACCATCGGGAAGCTACAGCAGGAGAGCGCCGAGCGGGCCGCCGAGGCCTCGGTGGCCCTGGAAGCCTCCAGTACTGCCGACAAGATGTACCGGGTGATCGCGGATGCCCAGATCAACCAGGAGATGGATGATACTGAGGCCAATTGGGAACTGATCAGAAAAGAGGCCCTCCAGGATCAGGCTGAAATCGAGAAGCTGGCCTACTCCGATGAGGAAAAAGTTCTGGTTGCCAATGCCGGCGGCGAACTTGAAGTGATTATCGATCTGTTCGAGCACGACATGCTGCCACAGATCAAGGATGCGCTGGCCAACGGGCAGGTCCCGGACACCAAGGACATGGACGGTGACATCGACGGTTATGTCAGTTTGTACCGCGAGCCGCTGATCGAGTTTTCCGATTCCCTCCAGGCCCGGTCGCACCTGGCGCAGAGTGCCTGCAACCTTCAGATGTCCAGGGTCCGGCGCGAGAGCATAATCCTGGCTCTACTCGGTATTCTGGCGAGCGTGCTGGGCGCGCTGCTGGTCACGCGCTCCGTGGTCCGTCCGGTGCGGCAGATGCGCGAGGTGGCCGAGTCGATCGCCCGGGGCGACCTGCAACGGGAGGTGAGGCTCTCCGGCACGGATGAGGTGGGGCAGCTCGGTGATTCTTTCCGGCAGATGATCGCCTCCCTGCGCCAGAAAACCGAGGTCGCCCGCCGGATCAGCGAGGGCGACCTGGCGGTGGAGATCACGGCCGCATCGGCCGCGGATGAGCTGGCCGCGGCCATGCTGGCGATGATCCAGCGGTTGCGGTCGATGAACGAGGACGTGGCCGCGCTGACCGCCGCCGCCCGGGAGGGACGGCTCGACAGCCGCGCCGACAGCAGCCGTCACGGCGGCGATTTCGGCCGCCTGATCGAGGGGGTCAACCACCTGCTCGACACGGTCACCGAGCCGATCAACGAGGCGGCGCAGGTGCTAAGAAAAGCCGCGGCCAAGGACCTCTCCCACCGGGTGCGGGGAGACTACCGCGGACGGCTGGCCGAGTTCAAACAGGATATCAACACGACCCTCGAATCCCTGGGCGCGGCCCTGACCCGGGTTTCGGAGGCGGTGGAGCAGGTGAGCTCGGCCAGCGGCCAGATCGCCAGCGGGAGCCAGAGCCTGGCTGCCGGGGCCAACGAGCAGGCCTCGAGCCTGGAGGAGGTTTCGGCCAGCCTGGAGCAGATTTCCTCGATGACCCGCCAGAACGCGGACAATGCGGACCAGGCCCGCCGCATGGCCGCCGGGGCGCGCGAGGCGGTGGACAAAGGGCGTGTCTCGATGCAGCGCATGACCGAATCCATCACCCGGATCAAGGCCAGCTCGGACAAGACGGCCAAGATCGTGAAAACGATCGATGAAATCGCGTTCCAGACCAACCTTCTGGCCCTGAACGCGGCGGTGGAGGCGGCCCGGGCCGGCGAGGCGGGCAAGGGCTTCGCCGTGGTGGCCGAGGAGGTGCGCTCCCTGGCCCAGCGCAGCGCCCAGGCGGCCAAGGACACGGCCGTCATGATCGAGGAGGGGGTGAAAAACGCCGAGGGTGGCGTCGGGATCACCGCCGAGGTGGACAAGGCCCTGACCGCTATCACCGAGGCCGCGGGTAAGGTGGACGACCTGGTGGCAGAGATCGCCTCCGCGGTCAAGGAACAGGCCCAGGGTATCGAACAGGTCAATACCGCCATGTCCGACATGGACAAGGTGACCCAGTCCAACGCCTCGAACTCGGAGCAGAGCGCCAGCGCGGCCGAGGAACTGAGCAGCCAGGCCGGTGAGCTGCGCGGCATGGTGGCCGAGTTCAAGCTCGGGGCCGCCGCTCAGACTGAGGCCGTCCCGCGGGCGGCAACGGCCAGGACAGCGCTCCCGGCGGCAGCGCCTGTGGCTCGGTCCGGCAGGGCCAGGGCCGGGGAGGCCTCCGGCAAACAGGCCGGCGACGCACCGGCGGCAAAGGGCAAGACGGCGCAGAGACCGGAACGCCCGCTGCCCAGCCGTATCCGTAAAATCACGCCTCTGAACGAGGATGATCTCAAGGAATTGTGAGCCGGAATCGCTCCGCCTGAGCCACCCTTCGGGGTGGCTTTTTGGGCGCGGCGCCTGTAGAATATCAGACAAATTGTTCGTTCGCGGGCAGCGCCCAGGCGGCCGGAATTGTGTCAGGATAATTAATTACAGTTTGTTTAATCAGATAGACCGCCGCGAGCTTGTGGCACATAATGTGATGATCAACGGATAGAACTGTCGATGCCCCGCAGGCGAGGCCGTTGCCGCGCGGCGGGTGCATCCCGTGGCTATGGCGCCGGGAGGGGCCAGCGCCGGCATACTGAACATACCGTTTCGAAAGGTCCGACCGATGAGGAGTATAGTACCGAGGCTCGTTCTGTCGGCTGTGGTCTGTATCTGGTGCAATGCCGCGGCCGCGGACAACACCGACTGGGGACAGTGGGGCGAATACGGGATCAAAGCCAAGCTGAGCCCCGGTCTGTCGTTCAGCACGCATGTGCAGTACAGGCTGCAGGACAACATGAGCGATCTGTATTTCATCCGCTGGGAGAGCGGGGTCGTGCTCAAGGCCGCGAAGTACCTCGACCTGGCGGCTTTCTACCGTCTGAACCCCCAGGAGAAGAACGGCGAGTGGGACAACCAGCACTACCTGCTGCTCGACCAGATTCTCAAGTCACCGGCCCTGGGGCCCTGGTCCCTGGATTTCCGCAGCCGCGTGCATATCCGGCTGGGCGATCTGGGCCGCGGTTTCTGGCGCCCGCGTTTCCAGGTGAGCCACAAGATCGGCAAGACAGCGGGCTGGTTCGCCTACAACGAGTTCTGGATACAGACCACCGCGCTCCAGGGACGGGACCGCTACAACACGAACTGGCTGTCCACCGGGTTCAAGTTCAAGCTCCCGGCCGGCTTCGAGTTCAGCCCGTACTACCTGTTGCGCAACGACAAGATCAAGGGCTCCGCTGACTGGACCACCCAGCATATCCTGGGGACTTCACTTTATTACAGCTTCTGAGCCCCTCGCGCGTTCGCGTCAAGACATCCGGCCCGATGAGGTCCGCAGCGAGGCGGACAGTCACGGCGGAAAGCAGTCCGAAAAGATCCTCCCCCTGGAGGAAAAGGATTTCCTCGATTTCTGATCATCGGGCCGGAAAAGGGCCGCCTTTCGGGGCGGTCCTTTTTTTCGATCCCGCGCCTGTCTCCGGGGGAATTCAGCGCGCCTTGTGTGCAATAAACCTGCCGTCCGGTTGACCGCCGGACCCCGGGAAGGTAAAATATAAGAGCACTCCACAAAATGGCGAAAATCCCGAGGTGTTCGATTTCAAGCACAGTGTTCGTAATCGGGCAAACGGGGAGAACCCCCGGCTCCGGGGCTTAACCGCTTAACTCGCTGATTATCATCGGGCTGCGTTCAAAGCTCGCGCAAGACGAAAATTGGCACGTTTAATGATATACGACATGCGGGAACGATGCGGTTGAGCGCCGCGTCAGGTCCGGGCAGCCCGGCTGCCGCCGGACGGACGCTCAGGGAAACGGATGCCACGCCCCGGCAGGGAGAAAAGAATGGATGAGATGGAAAACCTTGCGGACCAGATTAGCCAGGTGGGCGAAGGCGGCAACATGGACCACAAAACCTTCGACGCCTTTCGCACCCTGGTCTACAAAAAGAGCGGAATCAACCTCGGAGAGCACAAGCAGGCCCTGGTCTGCGCCAGGGTGGGCAAGCGCATGCGGATGCTGGGTATCCACGAATACAAGGACTACCTCCAGTACGTCTCGGATGACGACAGCGGCGAGGAGCTGGTCAAGCTGCTGGATGTGATCTCGACCAATGTGACCCACTTTTTCCGCGAGCCCAAGCATTTTGAGGTGCTCGAATCGATCCTGAAGCAGTGGCAGGCCGCCGGGCAGCGTAAGTACCGCATCTGGTGCGCGGCCAGCTCCACCGGCGAGGAGCCCTACACTATCGCCATGACCGTAAAGGAAGCGCTGGGCGAGGGTGGCGGGCTGGATGTCAAGATCCTGGCCACCGACATCTCCACCCGCGTCCTGGATGTGGCCCGCCAGGGCATGTACGAGGACCGCAAGCTGGACAAGGTGCCAGAGGCATTCCTGCGCAAGTATTTCCAGAAAGGTCTGGGACGGGCCGAGGGCTATTACCTGGTCAAGAAACCCCTGCGTGACATGCTCTCGTTCGGCCGGCTGAACCTGTCGATCCAGCCGTTCCCGATCCATGGCCCGCTGGATATTATTTTCTGCCGCAATGTGATGATCTATTTCGACAACCACGTGCGCGGCAAAGTGCTGGACAACATGTACCGTCTTCTGCGGCCGGGCGGCTACCTGATGGTCGGGCATGCCGAAAGCCTGACCGGCCTGGTGAGCAGCTTCAAGAATATGATGCCCTCAGTCTACGTGAAAGGCGCTCCCTGATGGTGCTGACCGGTCAGGAGAGAGAGCTCGGGCTGCGGAGCGTGGTGGTCGATATTTCGGGCTTCGCGGTGACCCGGGATCCCTCCGAGGTGCTGATTACATACTCGCTCGGTTCATGCCTGGGTTTTACCCTTTTCGATCCGGTGGCCGGCGTGGCGGGAATGGTGCACTGCATGCTGCCGTTCTCCAAGATCGACCAGGACAAGGCGCTCGAAAAGCCCGGAATGTTCGTGGACACCGGAGTGCCCACGCTGCTGGAGGCGGCTTTCCGCCTGGGGGCCGAGAAGAAGCGCCTGGTGCTTAAAGCCGCCGGCTGCGGCGCGCCCTTGGATGACAAGGGCCTTTTCCGCATCGGCGAGCGCAATTACATGGTCCTGAAGAAGCTGCTCTGGAAGAACGACCTGCTCCTCAGCGCCGAGGACGTGGGCGGTAAAACATCGCGCACCGTGAAAGTCTACGCCTCCAACGGCGACGTGATTATCCGTTCGGGAGGAAAGGAGACGCCTCTTATATGATGCGGGAAGCGATCATGAACGGGGTGCGCTCCATCGCGCCCCTGCCGGTCGTGGCGGCGCGCCTGGCGGTGCTGATGCGCGACCGCGACGTGGAGATCGGCAAACTGGTCGAGCTGGTGCAGTACGATCCGGGGCTGACCGCCCGGGTGATCGCTCTGGCCAACTCGGCGAGCTTCGGGGCCGGACGGCAGATTGCGACGCTCAAGGAGGCCCTGGTGCGGGTTGGGATGGACGAGCTTTACCGTCTGGTGTTCATCTCCTCGCTCGGTCCGGTGATGCGCCGTCCGGTGGAGGGCTACGATCTGGCCATCGGCCAGCTCTGGCGCCATTGTGTCGCCACCGCCCTGGCCGCCGAGGCCATCGAGGATTTCCACGGTAAGGTCGCCGGCAGCGGGGTGGCTTTCACCGCCGGCCTGCTGCACGATGTGGGCAAGCTGGTGATGGACTCGCTGAGCGACGAGTATTTCATGCAGATCGAGATGAAGGCCGATCAGGACGAGAAGCCGTTCGATGAGGCCGAGCTGGAGATACTGGGGATCGACCACACGGAGGCCGGGGCGCTGGTCCTGGAACAGTGGGGTTTCCCCGAGGACATGGTCGATGTCGTGCGCTGGCACCACCAGCCTGAAATGGCCAAGATCAGTCCGCACCTGGCCAACGTGGTGCACGTGGCGGACATGGTGGCGATGATGATGGGCGTGGGTGTGGGCCGCGACGCCCTGGGCTATCGCGCCTCGGGCGACTCGCTTAACGCCACCGGCCTCAGCCGCCAGGATATCGAGATCGTGGCTTTCCGGATGCTGGGAAAGCTGGAGGAAATAGAGAAGAAGTTCACTCAGAATGGGCAATGAACCGGCAATGAACTGCGCTTGCGCGCGGCTTTGGATGGAGGCGGGATGACGACTAAGGTGCTGGTGGTGGATGATTCCGCAGTGGTGCGTCAGATTTTGAGCCAGGAACTGGCCCGCGACCCGGAGATCGAGATCGTGGGCACGGCCCCTGACCCCTACGTGGCACGGGACAAGATTGTCTACCTCCAGCCGGATGTTCTCACCTTGGACATCGAAATGCCGCGCATGGACGGGATCACTTTCCTGAAGAAACTGATGCGGCACTACCCGCTGCCGGTGATCGTGGTCTCCTCGCTGACCGCCCGGGGCGGCGACCTGGCGATGGAGGCCCTGGATGCCGGGGCGGTGGACGTGATGTGCAAGCCGGGGGCCAGCTACACTGTGGGTGACATGTCGGTCGAGCTGATCGACAAGATCAAGGCCGCCGCGCACGTGGATATCAAGCGCCGGGCCAGGCTCATAGCCGAGGCTCCGCCCCGCGCCGAGGCCCCCAGCGCCATGACCCGCACCACCAACAAGGTGGTGGCGATCGGCTCCTCCACCGGCGGGACCCAGGCCCTGCAGGCCATCCTGACCCGCATGCCGCCCAACGCTCCCGGCATAGTCATAGTCCAGCACATGCCGGAGCATTTCACCCGCTCCTTCGCCGACCGTCTGAACGAGCTGTGCGCGATCGAGGTCAAGGAGGCCGAGGACAACGATTCGGTTGTGCCGGGCAAGGCCCTGATCGCCCCGGGCAACAAGCACATGCTGCTGCGCCGGTCGGGGGCGCGCTATTACGTGCAGGTCAAGGATGGCCCCCTGGTCTGCCGTCACCGGCCCTCGGTCGAGGTGCTGTTCGGCTCGGTGGCCAAGACCGCCGGCCGCAACGCCGTGGGCGTGATGCTCACCGGCATGGGCGGCGACGGGAGCAAGGCCATGCTCGAGATGAAAGAGTCCGGCTCGGTCAACGTGGCCCAGAACGAGGAAACCTGCGTCGTGTTCGGCATGCCCAAGGAGGCGATCAAGCTGGGCGCGGTCGACTACATCGAGCCGCTGGACAAGATCACCGAACGGGTGCTGGCCCTGGCCTGACCCATCTTGCACCCCCCCGGAGCGGGCGCGGAGCCGGCGGAGAAATTCCGCCCAAGTGCTTTCGCGCCTTCCCGGGGGGATTTTTGTTTCCGGGCCGCTTTTGCGTTTCAATCCCGACATTCTGGCTGCCGGTAGGATTTTAAAGCGCCTTTCCCCTTGTAAATCCTCTCTTTTTTATTAGGATTGGGGAAAGCTATCCCACTTCTTTACAGTTCGCATGTTTCCGTCCCCACTGGGCGGCCCGCCGCTGAGGGCCGCTCTATCCTTCAATGCAAGGAGCAACTCGATGCGCAGCCGCTTGTCCCTTCTTGTCGTGATTGTCGCCGTTTTTGTCGCGGCCGGCCAGTGCGCGGCGCAGTCGCCGCTGTGGCGCGAGGGCGTGAGCCTGATCCCCTACCCGCACGGGCTGCGCCTGGGGGGTGAGCCGTTCGTGATCGACTGCCCGCTGGCGATAGTGCTCGATTCCGACGCCTCGGCCGCGGACCGGTTCGCCGCCGCTGACCTGGCCGAGCGCCTTCAGGCCGACTGGGGCATCCAGGCCGCGCTGGGCGGCGACGCCCCAAAGAAAATCGTCCTCAGCCGCAAGGGCGCCCCGACCGACCTGGGCGAGCAGGGCTACAGCCTGAACGTCGGCCCGGAGGGTGTGAAAGCGGCCGCCACGGGCGAGGCGGGCCTGTTCTACGCCACCCGCAGCATCCTGCGCCTTGTCACCACGGACAAGGGCGATCTGCGTATCCCGGGCCTCAGTGTCAGCGACAAGCCCGACATCCCCTACCGCGCCGCGCACTACGACACCAAGCACCATCAGGACAAGGCCGAGTACGTGCGCTCTTTCATCCGCGAGCTGGCCGACTACAAGTTCAATGTCCTTATCTGGGAGTGGGAGGATAAGTTCGCCTATCCCAGCCACCCGGAGATCGGTGCGCCGGGGGCGTTCACCCTGGCCGAGATGCAGGAGTTCACGCGCTACGCCCGCCAGTACCATATCCAGATCGTGCCGCTGGTGCAGGGGCTGGGCCATGTGAGTTTCATCCTCAAGTGGCCGCAGTTCGCCCACCTGCGCGAGATACCGGCCTCGAACTGGGAGTTCTGCCCGCTCAAGGACGGCTCCTACGAGCTGCTGTTCGACCTCTGGAAAGACGCCATGGCGGCCACGCCCGGCAGCGAGTTCCTGCATATCGGCACGGATGAGACCTACGAGCTGGGCCAGGGGGTGGATTGCGGCTGCGCGGCCAGGGCGGCCCAGATCGGGCGGCGCGGGCTGATGCTGATGTTTGTCGACCGCTGCGCCAAGTTTGTCCTCAGCCAGGGACGGCGTCCCATTTCCTGGGGCGGCGAGTATATCCCGGGGGACAAGCAGCAGCCGGCCAAGGGCCTCGTCACGGCGGAGTTCTCGGATGACCCGGATATCGCGCGGGCCAGCCGGGAGGCCGGTTTCCCGGCCTGGGTCTACGACCCCAACCCCGGCATCGAGCACCTGTTCCTGCCCTATGTCTACACGCTGCGGGATGATGGGCGGCGCACGGACGGCTGCCTGCTGCGCTCCTACCACACCGATGCCTCGGCCGCCCGCACCGGCCTGTTCGAGGGCATGGTCAACACCTCGTGGGACGACTCCGGCCTGCACAACCTGGTCTGGATGATGAGCTGGGCCAACAGCGCCGAGTATTCCTGGAACGGCTCCGCGCCCGGTGTCGAGGAGTTCACCGACCGCTTCTTTGTCAACCGCTACGGGCCCCGGGCGCATGATCTGCGCGAGCTGTGGGGCATCCTGAACGACGCCGCCTACTACTACATGGACACGTTCGAGCGCAAGGTCTGGCACTGGGGCGAGATCGGCCAGACCACCCTGCCCGACCTTCCCCGCGGCGACGCGGTCGAGTACGACCCGTTCTGGAACACCCGCTACGGCGAGATGGTGCGGCGTTCGCAGGGCATGCTGGCGCCGCTCACGCGCGCCCGCCTGATCTGCCGTCTGAATCGTGAGGCCGGGGCGCGCAACGCCTACGATTTCGAGGTCTTCGAGAGTATCGTTGACCTGACCGAGCACACGGCCAACACCTATCTGGCCCTGTCGCGACTGGAGAGAACGATCACCGCGGCGCACGAGGCCCGCTTCGTCAGCCACGCCACGGTGCTGGCCAAGCTGGCCCAGGCCGCCGACCTTGTCCAGGCCAACCTGGATGAGCGGAAAAAGGTCTACGACAGCCTGGTGGCCACCTGGGAGAAAACCCGTCTGCCCAAGGGCCTTTCCACCCCGGAGAAAAAATTCTTCTGGCAGCAGGACCGGGCGCGGCATTTCGCGTTCCGCCGCCCGGACATGACCTACCTGATCTGCGACGAGCAGGACCTGGGGCTGGAAAAGTACCTGGCCGCGCTCAAGGACTACACTGCCTGGTACCGCAGCAATTTCGCCGCCGAGATCAAGCCCGGGGCCGTCAAATGAACGGTACGGATTACCGACATCGGATCGAGGCCGCGGTGGAGGCGATCCGGCTGATCGACACCCACGAGCACCTGGTGAGCGAGAGCCTCTGGCTGCAGCAGAAAGTGGATTTCTTCTACTGGTTCCAGCAGCCCTGGTTTTCGCAGTACGCCGGGGACGACCTGGTGGCCGCGGGGATGAGCGATGCCGATTTCGCCGCCCTGGGCGACACCTCGCTGCCCGATGAGCGGCGCTGGGAGCTTCTCGCCCCCTGGTGGCCGCTCGTGCGCCTGACCGCGTTCAGCCGGGTTCTGCGCCTGGCCGCGCGGGATATTTACGATGTTCCCGAGATAAATGCGACTACTTGGCGCACCCTGAACGAAAGGATGCGTAAGGCACAGAAGCCAGGGTTCTACAGCCGGGTGCTGCACGAGCGGGCCGGGATCGACCTGGCGATTCTCGACCGCATAGTCCTGACCGATGAGGCGGTGGAACGCGAGCTGCCTCCCCGCACGGTGCGGGTGCAGCGTTTCGATGAGACTTTTATCGCGTTCGACCGGGCCACTGTGGAGCGCTACGCGGCCAGGCACGGCCGGACTGTGCGTTGCCTGGATGACTGGCTGGCCCTGCTGGACCTCGAATTCGACGAGATTCAGTCGCGTGGTTGCTTCGTGGGCCTCAAGAACGCCCAGGCCTATGACCGTCCCCTCTCCTTCAATGCGGTGCCCAAGGAGCGGGCCGGGCGGGTGTTCGACACCCTGCTGGCCGCCGGGGCGCTGCGCTTCGAGGATCGCAAGCCGCTGGAGGATTTCATGTTCCATGAAATCGCCGCGCGCGCGGGCAAGCTCGGCCTGCCGGTGCAGATCCACACCGGACTGCAGGCCGGGCCGGGCTACGAGCTGAACAGCAGCCACCCGCTGCTGCTGTTGCCGCTCATCAAGGCGCACCCGGAGACGCGGTTCGTACTGTTCCACGGCTCTTTCCCGTTCATGGGCGAGTTGGGCGTGCTGGCCAGGAACCACCGCAACGTGTTCATCGACATGTGCTGGATGCCGGCGATCTCGCCGTTTGAGTCGCGGAGGTGGCTGGCCTGCTGGCTGGAGACAGTGCCGGTCAACAAGATCATGGCTTTCGGCGGAGACTACCTGTTCCCGGAGGGGTCCTACGCCCACAGCCGGCTGGCCCGGGCCGTGGTGTCCGGGGCGCTGGGGGATATGCTGGAGGCCGGTGCCCTGGGCCTGGAGGAGGCGCTCTGGGCCGCGCACCGTCTGCTGCGGGACAATGCCATTGAGTGTTTCAACCTTCAGCGGTTTTTGTGAGGCTTTTCCTGACCGCTCGCACCGGGGCCGCCGCAAGGCGGCCTTTTTTTTGTCCGGGCGCTTTTCCTCGCCGGACTGGATAACAATAACTCTTTTATTATCAAACATAACAAACTTAATGCATTAAATTACAATGACATGTCGAAACATGCTAAATTATGTTGACATACCTGGGCTGCGTTTTTAATGTATATCTGTTTTTGCGTGCGAATGATCAGCAATCGTGCTATTATTGGCAGGTAATCTGACCGCAGGTTTCCCGGAGGCCGCTGGTATGAAAGTCGAAAACCGGCGCATAGACGACCGTATCGCCGAGTTGGAGAAACACTACACTGAATTGCAGGAACAGCAAGTCCATTTCAAGGAAAATTTTTTCGCTTTCGCGGACAGTGTGCAGGAGAGGATGACAGAGCTGAGACTTCTTCTGCAGGAAATAAGGAAAAGAATAAACGCTTGAGTTCTCAAATCGAGAGCCGGGTCTGCGGTGGTCCGCGCGGATCGAGTCTGTGAGTGGAGAGGCTTCAGGGCGAAGCGCGGATGAAAAGATATATTCTGGGTCTACTCGATTCAACCTGGGTCAAATATCTGGCTGCGGCCGTAAGCCTGGCTTTGGGCCTGGGGTTCATTTTCGGTTGGAGCCCTCTGCCTTTCGGCCCCGAGGGTTTCGATGGGTATTCCGGCCTGGCCCGCCGGATCGCCTCGAACCAGGACTACAACACCTTCCGCCGTATCTGGGGTTACCCGGGTTTTTTGGCGCTGTGCCTGCATCTTTTCGGCGACAGTCCTTTCCCTCCGCTTGTCCTTCAGTCTGTGCTCAACGCCGCGATTCCGGTGCTGCTGTACAACATGGTACGGGACTGTCTGGGAAAGCGGGCGGCCGGCCTGAGCGCTCTGCTCACGGGTGTGCTGTCGTTCAACACCCTGTACGCGTCGACGGCTTGCAGTGACAGTCTGACCACGGTCTGCCTGGTCGGCGCATTGTATCTGATTCAGCGGGGACGGAGCCGTGGCGGCTGGCTGCCGTTTTTACCGGCCGGCGTGCTGCTGGGCCTGGCCGCGCAGCTTCGGCCGAATTTCATCCTCTTGCCGCTGTTCAGCCTGGGCTGGTTCCTGCTTGTTCCCGGCAGGACTCGCCGCGGTCTGCTCCGGCTCGGTCTGGCCGCCGGCATGGCCGTGCTGGTATGCCTGCCTTGGGTCGTCAGGAATTACAGATTGACCGGCATGACCATCCCCACCACCACTCTGGGCGGCGAGCAATTGTGGTTCGGGGCTTTGCAGACCGGGCCCTACCGGCGGAACTGGGTCTACAACCCGGCGACCTTTTTCCAGGGCAGCTCTTTTCCGTACACCTCCCGGAATGACATCCCTTCAGAAATAGAAGTGAGGTTCAATCCGCCGCGGTCCGATTCTTCGGTCCGGCCGGTTCTGGAATACTGGACCGACCGGGACACGCTCAGAAGGAGAATTGAGGCGGGTGTGCTGACAGACAGCGCGGCTATTTTCCGGGTGACGGCCCCGGAAATACCGTCGGTCATGTACTACCGCGTGGACATGTGCACCGCGGGAGCCGTGGGGGACAGTCTCCTGCAGCGGTACGATTACGGGGAAGGGATTCCTTACCTCCATTTTTTCGAGCGTGCCATTCTCGAGGACCCCGACCGTCACGGCGATTTGCTGGACATTTTCGACATTGTCGCCCTGACCCGTCATCTCTGCTTCGGGGCCGAACTGGACACTCTCCGGCATCCACTTGACCTGAACGGAGACAGGAGGCTGGACGAGGCCGACCTGTCCACGGCGGTGTCTCTGCTGGCCTCGAGTGCCCGGTCTTCGGAGTACAACACGGTCCTGCCAGCCGGGCTGCTCTCGGTGGGTGTCGGTGAAGGGCAGGCGGTCCTGACCCTGGCGGACAGCTCGCGGCTTATGATCCCGTCCCGGTTCCGGGGGCAAATCACCGAGTTGCAGGCCGGGGCGGACCTGGCGGTCGCAGTCCTGAACGGCGCCCTGCCCATGCCTTATGCCCGGCACTGGGTGCGCAGGCTGCAGAGCGATTCCACGGTC
The DNA here is from genome assembly GCA_021372515.1 of bacterium. Classification (NCBI taxonomy): domain Bacteria; species bacterium. The sequence goes on along the minus strand of JAJFUG010000091.1, from coordinate 10,535 downwards.
CACCGTCTGGCGGCGCTGGCCGGAGCGCACCCTCGGCAGGCTGCCTCCGGCGCGGGGAAAGGCAGGGAGACCGTCAAGCCGCTGAACTTCGTGCTCGCGCCGGCCCTGCCCCTGGAAAATGCCCGCCGGCTGAGGGTCGCGGCAGAGGGTGATGTGGACCGGATCTGGCTGGTAAGATACTACCAGGATTATTCGAAGGTGGTCTGCTGGACCGAATTCGAGCCGGAGGAAGCTCCGGGGGAATTCGGGCTTTTTCTGCCGAAATATATGTATTCCTCCCCCGTGTACCTGCTGGCGCAGAGGGGTGACTCGACGCTGGCTTTCCCGCCCGCGGGCCAGGCAAGGGAGTGCTCGTTCTCCTGGATATCGTGGGGCGCGAGCGAGGTCTCGATCCGTTTCAACGGGGTTTATTCGCGGGTGGAGATCGAGCGGGAAAAGCGCTACCGGACTCTGGCCCTGGATTATATCCGGCGGCATCCGCTGGACTATTCCCTGGCCTGCCTGGTCCGTCCCTTCCGGGCGCATCTGGTCGTGGGCAGCGATGATGTGTTCACGGCCAGGCAGTTCGAGCACAGCCGGCAGATTTACCTTGCCGGCGGAATCCTCTCGGCCGCCATCCTGCTGCTGGCGCTCGCCGGGATAGTGATCGGCCTGCGTTCCAGGCTGGAAGTCGGGCTGTTTCTGCTGCCCGTGGTCTATCTGTCCCTGAGCCTGGCGCCTTTCCTGGTCACGGGACGGTACACGCTCCAGGATCAGCCGTTCCTGTTCGTGTTCGTGAGCCTGGCCCTGCTCCGGCTGTTCCGGATGGATTCCGCCGTCGTCACGCCCGGGGCTCCGGTGGCTGACCGCAAAAGCGGATCGGGCTCGTAAGGCTGCGGCGGGGACAGGACAAACCTGCCCCCGCGCGCTGGATGATTCAGGCTGCTATTTGTTCCCTCCGCCCGGCAGGCTGTCCAGGTCGGTCGGAGTGAGAGTCACCTTGAAATCGGTGAAATAGTAGTAGTTGATCCCCTCGTAGCCGCTGTCCGTGCCCGCGGCGAGCCAGAGCACCGCGCTGCCGTCGGTCTTGACCGCGAAATCCTCCAGCTTCAGGGTCTTGTACTCCCAGGTTTCCCCGGAGCAGTCCCCGCTGTCGTTGCCCACGTGGCCGATCACCTCCATGTCGGTCCCGCCGGTGGTCTGCTGGCCTTTCTGCACGTTCAGCTCGTAGAAACCGTCCTTGAGCACGGGTTTGGGCTCGGTCACCATGGCCCCGGCTTTCATGGTCTGGGCCTCGCCCGGAGCGCCGCCCGCGCCCATGCAGCCGCTGGCCTCGGGGGTGGCGATCTGTATTTCCAGCGAGACCTTGTAGACCACGTTGGCCTTGAGACCGTCCGCTGACGACAGCTTTTTCTTCACGAACATGAACAGGTCATCCGGCTGGTTGCGGCCGGAGAGGTAAAGGCCGTACTTGGTAGAATCCAGGCCGGACGGGAGCTTGCGGCGCTCGAACTGCAACTCCAAGTTGGCTTCCGAGGCTTTGGGGTAATCGGTGAAAGCCCCGCTGAAACCCTCGTTCGAGCTCTGGAACGAGTAGTCGAAGCTCAGGGGCGAGCCGCCGTCCGGGGCGGAGGGGTTGTCGTCATCCGAGCACCCGGCCAGGGCCAGGAGCAGGATCGCGAAAGTCGCGGCAGTGGTTTTGATGGCGTTGTGCATGCTTTCCCTTCCTCTTGTTCATATGCTTCGGTTCGCACCGGTCCGCGGAGTCCCGCGGCGGCTGAACAGCCGGCAGGCACGGACGGATGTTTGTATTGTTGCACCTGGATCGCGGCGGGAGCTGCGCTGCAAGAGGGGGCCTTCACACGCAGTCCTGGCGGTAAAGAGCTGGCGTGGCACGCGGCGCCGGATTTGTTCAGAGGGGGTGAGGTCTGTCGAGGGGAGTGGGTCGGGGTCGGTTGTGGGGCCTGGTTCCTCCGTTGCATCCAGGGTTGGGCGTTAATCTCCGCAAGGGGCGGAAAGTTCGTTCTCTTGAACTATACCCTCCGGTGGGGCAGGTTGTTCCCCCCGTAGTGTGTCCACCCGGCCGCTGAGACTTGCCACCGGGGCACTTGCAATAATCCCGGGATGTTATTAGGTTGTTTTTTTATGGACTTGGCCGACCCGATCTGCATGCCGGGCAAAGGGATAACCCCCTGTCTCGAGGAAGCGATGGAAACCGGGTTCATCACGGTCCTGGTCACTGCCGGCAACGCCGAAGCCGCCGCGCAACTGGCCCGCGCCCTGGTTGAGGAGAGGCTCGCCGCCTGCGGCAACGTGATCCCCAACCTGCGCTCTATCTACCGTTGGCGCGGCGCGGTGCACGATGAGGGCGAGGCGCTGCTGATCCTGAAAACCCGCGCCTCGCTGTTCGAGAAGCTGCGCGCGCGGGTGGTGGAGCTGCACAGCTACGAGGTCCCGGAGGTGGTGGCGCTCGAGATCCAGGCCGGCCATGGGCCGTTCCTGGACTGGCTCGCCGACTCCACCGGCCCGGAACAATGAGAGTCAATCCGCTGGAAAATCCAAGACTACAGGAACGTAAAGCATGAAAATTCTCGTGGTGGGCAACGGCGGGCGCGAACACGCCCTGCTCTGGCGTCTGGTCCGGGATTGCCCCTCCGGGCAGTTCCTGGTCACCCGCGGAACTCCGGGGATGAAATCCCTGGCGCGCAGCGCGGATGTTGAGCCGACCAATATCCAGGCGATCTGTGACCTGGCCGCGGCCGAGAAGGTGGACCTGGTGGTGGTGGGGCCGGAAGTGCCCCTGGCCCGCGGTCTGGCCGACCGTCTGAGCGCCGCCGGGGTCCCGGTGTTCGGCCCCAGCGCCGCCGCGGCGAGGATCGAGACCAGCAAGGTGTTCGCCAAGGACCTGATGCGGGAGGTCGGCGTGCCCACCGCCGGGTACCGCACTTTCTCCGATTTCGGCCCGGCGCTGGAGTACGCCCGCCGCTTTGACGGTCGCTGCGTGGTCAAGGCGGATGGCCTGGCCGCGGGCAAGGGCGCGGTTGTCTGCCGCAGCCTGGAGCAGGCCGAGCAGGCCCTGCAGAGTATCCTGCTCAAGCGCGAGTTCGGCGCGGCGGGAGACCGGGTGGTGATCGAGGAGCTGATGCAGGGCGAGGAGCTTTCGGTGCTGGCCCTGGTGGACGGCGAGCGGGTGGCGGTCTTGAGCCCCAGCCAGGACCACAAGGCCGTGGGTGAGGGCGACACCGGACCCAACACCGGCGGCATGGGTTCCTACTCGCCGGTGGGCGTGGCCACGCCCGAGCTGCTGGCCCGGGTGGAGAGCAACATCCTTTTGCCGGTGGTCCGGGCCCTGGCCGAGCGGGGGGCGCCCTACCGCGGCTGCCTCTACGCCGGGCTGATGCTCACCGCGGAGGGGCCCAAGGTGGTGGAATTCAACTGCCGCTTCGGCGACCCGGAGACCCAGGTGGTGCTGCCCCTGCTGGAGGGCGACCTGGTCGAGCTGCTGGCAGCCTCGGCCACGGGCAGCCTGGCGGGTCTGCGCTGCGGGGCTCGTCCCGGCGCCGCGGTCTGCGTGGTGCTGGCCTCGGGCGGCTACCCCGGCGGCTACGAGCGGGGCAAGGAGATAACATTCGGGCCGGCGGCCGCGGACTGCGAGGATTTGATCGTGTTCCACGCCGGCACGGCCGGGCAGGAGGGCCGGACAGTCACCGCCGGCGGACGCGTGCTGGGAGTGACCGGACTGGGCCAGGATGTCAGCGCCGCGGCGGAGCGGGCCTACCGCGCCGTGGCGGACATCGCTTTCGACGGCCTCTACTGCCGGCGCGACATCGCCTGGCGCGAGATCCGCCGTCACGAGAACCGTAACTGACCCACGGAGGAGCGTAATGCAGACCCCGGTGGCAAAAATATTGCAGTCAAACCTGGAGATCGGCTGGGGACAGCTGGGCTCGGTCAACCCGCTGGAGGGCGCGGGCGCTCAGGTGACTTTGCACGATGTCCATCTGCTGGCCGAGATCGCTTTCGAGCCGGGCGGCCCGTTCCGCGTGGTCCTGGGCGAGGACCGCTACGACAACTGCCGGCCGGTCAACTACCGCAACTTGCGCCCCGGCTGCGATTACGACCGGGTGATCCTGGAGAGCGCCACCCGGCCCAGGCTGGGCTGAGAGCCCGGCAATTTGTGCTGGACCGGGATTGAGAAGCGGCGTGGAAATTCCGCGCCTTTGCCTTTAACCAGAGAGAGGTGGGGTAACGGGCATGCTGGAGATATCGAAACTGCTGGCTGGGCTGAAGAGCGGTGCACCGGAAATTAAAGCGGCCCTGGATGGCGTATACAACACGGATGCCGCGCCGCGGGTGATCCGCCTGATCGAGCATTTCACCGCCCGCTTCCCGAAGCATAAAGAGGTCAGCGTGCTGCGCGCGCCGGGGCGGGTGAACCTGATCGGCGAGCACACGGACTACAACGGCCTGCCGGTGCTGCCCATGGCCATCGACAACGACATGCTGGTGGCCCTGGCTCCCCGACACGACCGCCGGATTAACGCGGTCAACCCGGATTTCCCGGACCGCAGCTTCGAGATCGAGGATCAAATCCCGCACTACGACACCGGGGACTGGGGCAACTACATCAAAGCCGGGGTGCAGGGGATCGTGGATGAGCTGGGCGGAGTGGACGGCTTGCAGGGGTTCGACGCCTGTTTCTACGGCACGGTGCCGGTGGGCGGCGGGCTGTCCTCCAGCAGCACGGTGGTGGTGGCCGCGGCCATGGCTGTCCTTCGCTCCACCGGAATGCAACTGGAGCCACAGCGCCTGGCCGAGCGCATGGCCCGCGCCGAATGGTACGTGGGCACCCAGGGCGGCGGGATGGACCACGCGGTCTGTATCCTGAACGAGAAGGGCAAGGCCCTGAAAATCGATTTCTTCCCCCTGCGCGTGACCCCGGTCTCCATCCCGCAGGGTTTCGCCATCGTGGTGGCCAACTCGATGGTCAAGGCCTCCAAGACCGCCGAGACCCGCATGCAGTACAACATGCGGCCGGCCATGTGCCGGGTCGCCGCGGCCATGCTGAGCCGGCGCCTGGGTCTGGAAAAAATGGAGCTTCTGGGCGATATTTATTTCGGGATCGGACGCGAGCGCATGCTGGCCGCCCTGGACGAGACGTTCACCCGGCCGAGCTACACCCGGGCCGAGCTGGCCGCCTGCCTGGGCCTTGAGCTGGACGAGCTGAACCGCCTGTTCCTCACCACCAAGGGCGGCGAGTTGCTGCCCGACCCGCCCGAGGGTTTCCGGATCGGCCAGCGGGCGCGCCACGTGGTCACCGAGACCGTGCGGGTGGAGGAGTCGAGCGCGGCGGTGGAGCAGGGCGACGGCCTGCGGTTCGGCGAGCTGATGACCCAGAGCCATGTCAGTTGCCGCGATGACTACGAGATCAGCCACCCGGCCCTGGACGACCTGGTCGCCATCGGGCTCGAAAGCGGCAGCGCCGGCAGCCGTCTGACCGGAGCCGGGTTCGGCGGCTGCACCGTGCACCTGGTCCCTGAGGCCAGGCTGGAGACGGTGCTGGAGGCTTTCCGCACCCGCTATTACGGCCAGGCGCTGAACAACTATCCCGAGGCGCTCAAGCGCTTCCGGGAGCGGCCCGACAGCGCGCTCCTCACCCTGCGTCCTGCGGGCGGAGCGCGGGTTTTGTTCTGAGGGAGGATATACAGTCGCGGCACGGGAGCCGACTTGTGGTCGCCCTGAGGCCGAGGCCACCGGACTCGCAACTTTGTTCGAGGAGGGTGCATGGACCACGTTCTGAATGCCCTGGGCCAGCCCGTGGGCCGGCCTCTGCCCGGCTGGACCGCACCGCCGCGGCCGCCCCGCGGGCCGCTGGCAGGACGGTTCTGCCGCCTGGAGCCGCTGGAGCCGGAAAAGCACGGCCCGGAACTGTTCCAGGCCAACAGCCTCGATACGGTCGGACGCCTCTGGACCTACCTTCCCTACGGCCCCTTCGACAGCCTGGAGGCCTACCTGGGCTGGATGCGGGCGGGGTGCCTGGGTGAGGACCCTCTCTTTTTCGCCATAATCGAAAATACGGGCGGCAAGGCCCTCGGCGTGGCCAGCTACCTGCGGATCAGCCCGCCGGACGGGGTGATCGAGGTGGGGCATATCAATTTTTCGCCGCCCCTGCAGCGCACCCCGGCGGCCAGCGAGGCGCTCTACCTTCTGTTCGAGCTGGTGTTCCGCCTGGGCTACCGCCGTCTGGAATGGAAATGCGACGCCCTGAACACTCCCTCGCGCGCGGCGGCCGAACGGCTGGGGTTCCGCTTCGAGGGCGTGTTCCGTCAGGCCGTGATCTACCGGGGACGGAACCGAGACACGGCCTGGTACTCGATCATAGACAGCGAGTGGCCGCGCCTGGATTCGGCCTGGAAACGCTGGCTCAGCCCGTCGAATTTCGACTCCCGGGGCCGTCAGCGCGAGCGCCTTTCCGACCTGACCGCTGATTCACTGGAACGGAATGCCTGAAGCCTGTCCCGGCAAAAACTGAAACGAACAGACAACCGCCCGGCCCGGGGATTTTCAGGCCGGGCTTTTTCCCAACCCAGCCACCGGAGGACCGATGACCCGCAAGATCGCCGTTATATCATGTTTCCTTGCCTGTCTGGCCCTGACGGCCTGGAGCGGGCAGCTCAGCGCCGCCCCGCTGCGGGTCGAGGGCGAGCGTGTGCTGGTGGAGACCTCCACGTTGAGTGCGGTGCTGGAGCGCGGGGCGCTGGTGAACCTTACCCGCAAGGCGGACGGCGCGGTGCTGATCAGCGGGGGCAGGACCGCCGGGGCGCTCTGTCTGAACTACAGCGGGGATGAGGCCGTGCCCCTGGCTGGCGAGGCAAATGACCGGATCAAAATCCTGCAGCTCAACCCCAACCTGGTCCAGGTGCGTCTGGAGGGCTGGTTCGGCGATGGGGTGATCACGGTCAGCACGGACCCGGTGAGCGGCGACCTGCTGGTGGAACCCTCGGCCTACGCCTCGCGGCCCGGGCTCAAGTCGGTGCGCTGGACTTTCGGCGGGATCGCCCCGGGCCTGGAACTGATCGCCCCATTCTTCCAGGGCGCGCGTTTGGCCCTGGAGGACCCGCTGGCCGCGGGCAAGCGCTGGCGCTGGCCGTTTTCGTGGGAGGCGGGCTTGGCTATTCTGCAGGGTGACAAGGGCGGGTTCTGGGTCCATTGCCGTGACAACCGATTCCAGTACAAGGCGCTGTATGTGGGAGCCGGCGAGGACAAGCGCGGCCTGGGGTTCGAGACCGAGCTTAGCGGACCGCACACCGACAAGCTGGCCGCGGGAGGACTCACCTGGCGGATCAATGTCTACCAGGGCGGCTGGCAGGAGCCGGCCGCGCAGTACCGCGACTGGCTGAGCGGGGCCTACGACCTCGCCGCCCGCACCCGCCCGTCCTGGGTGGACAGCCTTAAGCTGGCCGTGAGCTGGGCCCCCAGCGACCCGGCCCTGCTGGATGAGCTGGCCAAGAGAGTCAAGCCGGAACGGGTGCTCCTTCATATCCCGGACTGGCGGCGGGACGGCTACGACGAGAACTACCCGGATTTTGTCCCCAGCGACCAGGGGAAGGCTTTCATCCAGAAGGCGCAGAGCCTGGGTTTCCACGCCATGCCGCACTGCAACTCGATCGACATGGACCCCTCCAACCCGGTCTACAACTACGTGCGCGACTTTGTCTACCGCGAGAACGACACCGGAAAAATCCAGGGCTGGTCCTGGGTGAACAACAAGGTCCGTCCGGTGCCGGAGTCGAACGCCGAGCGCATGCGTCACCGCAGCGACAAGACCATGGTGAAGATCCACCCGGGCCTGAGCATGTGGCGCTCGATCCTGGCCGAGCGGGTGCAGGGCGCGGCCAGCGCGCTGAGCCTGGAGACAGTGTTCCTGGACGTCACCCTCTGCATCTGGAATATCCGCAACGGCCTGGTGGAGGACTGCACTCCGGCCGAGGGCATGCGCCGTCTGGTAGCCCTGGTGAGCAGCCTGAACAACGGCCTGGTGGTGGGCGGCGAGGGGCGCAACGAGATCACTATGCAGGCTCAGGCCCTGAGCCAGGTGCACCTGTTCGAGAGCTTTCAGGTGAACTGCGAGGGCCTGGAGCGTTTGAAACCCGTGCCGCTGAATGAATTCCTGTTCGGCCGCTGGAGCCGTTCGTTCGGCTACTCGGGCCTTTCCGGGAAGGACGCGGACCAGGCTTACCGGATCAGGCTGCACCAGCAACTGGGGGCTATCCCCACCCTGACCGTGGAGGGGGCCGAGGAGATCACCTCGCCCAACCCCGCGGTGCGCGCGGTTCTGGAGGCGGCCGGCAAGTGATGGTGAAGCAATACCCGCGGGAATGAAAACCGTCGGACCAAGGCCCGGGGGAAAGCATCACGCCCTCCCCCGCCTTGCGCTACCTCGCGGCTTCCGCTGCGGGGTAGTTCGTTTTGGCGCTGTCAGTATCCTTGACGGAATGACAGATTGTTATCAGATTCACACAATAATATCTAACTATTATTTTTCATAAATGAGTGGCCGCGTCCGGCGCGGCGGAATTTTACTATTTGTAACAATTTTCTCAAACCGGTGTTTACTTATCCGGGGGGTTCGTTCAGGCAACAATAATGTTCGGTGAGGGGAGTATGCTCGAGCTGAGGGATTTGACCCTGCAGAACAAGGACAAGGTTATCTTCCAGAAAATCAATCTCACCGTGAACGAGCGGGAGATTTTCGGTATCCTGGGTCCGAACGGGGCGGGTAAAAGCAGTCTGGCCTACACTCTGATGGGTTGTGAGGGTTACAAGGTGACCAGCGGCCAGATCATTCTGGACGGTGAGGATATAACCGACTGGCCGGTCTGGCGGCGGGCGAAGAAGGGCCTGACTCTGGCCTGGCAGGAACCGGCGCGGTTCGAGGGGATTTCAGTGCCGGAGTACATTTCCCTGGGGATGAAAGAGAAAAGCCAGTCCGGGATCACCGAGGCCCTGGAAGGGGTGCTGCTGGACGCCCAGGTCTACCGCCGGCGCAAGGTGGACAAGACCCTCAGCGGAGGGGAGCGCAAGCGGATCGAGCTGGCCTCCATTTTCGCCATGCGCCCTCGCCTGGCAATCCTGGACGAGCCGGATTCGGGTATCGACATGCTGGCCCTGGAGCGGATCATGGATTTCGTGCGGGGGATGAAGGAGCAGGGCATCTCGGTGATCCTGATCACCCACTACGCCGATATCGCCAAGATCGCCACGCGGGCGGCCCTGATCGACGACGGCTACCTGGTCAAGGTGGGTCCCACGGCCGAGGTGGTCGACTACTACGAGAACCGCTGCTCCTGCTGTCCCCACTTCCGCTGAGCCGCCCTTTCGCGGGGGAGAAAATAAAATGAACAACGATTATGAGCTGATGGTCAAGACCTACGAGGACGCCGGCGGAGCGCCGGGCGCCCTGGCCGATTCCAAGATAGCCCACCTGGTGGTGCACAAGAACCAGGTCCTGGGCAGCCACCTGGTGGAGGGGCTGCACATGGAGGCCCGCCAGACAGAGGACGGCGTGGATATCGACCTGAGCGTGGACCCGGGAGTCAAGCTGGAAAAGCCGGTGCACCTGTGTTTCGGGGTGCTGCCCGCGGAGGGCCGCCAGCAGATAAAGATGAACGCCCTGATCCGCGAGGGCGCCTCGATAAATATCCTGGCCCACTGCGTGTTCCCCAACGCGGTCAAGGTGCAGCACCTGATGGACGGAGCGATAGTCCTGGAGGACAACGCCTCGTTCAATTACGATGAGCACCACTACCACGGCCTGACCGGCGGGATAGAGGTGGTGCCGCGGATCGACATCAAGGTGGGCAAGGGCGCGCACCTGAACCTCAGTTTCTCGCTGCTCAAGGGCCGGGTGGGCAAGCTGGACGTGGACTACTCGGCCGAGGTCGAGGAGAACGGCTCGGTGGAGATGATTACCAAGGCCTACGGCTACGGGACCGACCAGATCAAGGTCCGGGAGCGGAGCAAGCTGCTCGGGGCGGGCGCCAAGGGGCTTCTGCTCAGCCGGATCGCGGTGCGCGAGCAGGCCGAGAGCGAGGTGGTGAGTGAGCTGGAGGCCGCTGCCCCGGACTGCCGCGGCCACGTGGACTGTGTCGAGATCGTGCAGGACCAGGCCCGCGCCCGCGCCGTGCCCCTGGTCAACGTGCTGAACGAGCGGGCCCAGGTGACCCACGAGGCGGCGATAGGGCGAGTTAACCAGAAAGAGATCGAGACCCTGATGGCCCGCGGCCTGGACCAGGAGGAAGCGCTCAACACCATCATCGGTGGGATGCTGAAATAGGGGCCGGGGTTTTCACCTCTCGGCGCGGTTATGCAGACAACGTAGGGGAGGGTTTCAAACCCTCCCCTACATTTTTTTCGGCTCAATTCGAGGGTAATCGCCAGTAGGGGCGGCCCACCGTGGCCGCCCGCGTGGCACTTTACATCGACATCAGTTTCTGCACCAGGCGGTCTTTCCACACTTCCATCATCTGGTCGCTCTTGGCCCGCTCCCAGAAATC
>JAJFUG010000090.1 GCA_021372515.1 bacterium | reverse complement strand
ACCGCCGCCGCTTTCTTTCTTATCCGCCGCCACTACGGTCACCTTTTCACGGAATTCCCGGCTGCCTCCGGCTCCGGGCCGCAGGCCGTAGACCTCGAAATACACATTGATCGGCTCGCCGCGCGCGAAGCGCAGGCTGGGCCGCGGTAGAAGTCCCACTCCGCCGCGCTCCAGCGGAGCGTCGCCCGGCTGCGGAGTGCTGCCCAGCACCACCCCGCTGATATCCAGCTCGGACTCGCCGTAGGTGGCAAGCCTGAGTTCCTTTTTGGCCACCACGCGGCGGCCGGGGATCTCCAGCTTGGCGACATAGAAATAGCGGCCCGGCCCGGCGCTCAAACGGTTGATTCCCAGCCAGAACGAGTCCGACGGGGTGCGCACCGGCGCCGCCACGGAGCTGTCGCGGGCCAGCTCGGTCCAGGTGCTGTCGTAGAGCACTGTCACTGCGGCCGGGGGTTGGGCCGCGGCGGCCAGGGGCACGCTCTGGTAGAACTCCACCTCCACCTCTGCATCAAGACCCCGGAAATCGGCGCCGTAGTAGTCCTGCTGCAGGCTGGGCATGGGATCGTCGAACAGGTCCGCGGCCATAGCCTTCCTTATACTGCCTGCGCCGTTGATAGCGGAGGGGATAAACCTGAAATCGCCCGTGCCGAACTTCCTTTCGAAAATGAAGAAGCCGCTGTTTTTGTACCACCAGACCTCAGCCGGGTTAGGCGCCTGGGAGATTTCGGGTTTGTCGATCTTTTCCGGCGCTCCGAAGCGCATGTACAGCAGTCCGCGCTGATCCAGGGCCAGGGCTGTCCCAAGGTCGCCGATCTCCTTGACCGGATCGTAGTCCACTGTCTGTGACTGTCCGGAGGTCAGACGCTGGTAATTGGCGGATGTCTGGAACTTGCTGTGCGGGAAAAGCTGTTTGTAGTACTTCTCGGCTCCGGCCAGGCGGACATAGTGCTCCACCAGGCGCTCGTTGTGCGGCGTGGTCGGGTCGGGGTCGCGGTGCATCCAGAACTGGCGGAACAGGGCCGCGCCCTGCTCCGGGCTTTTCTCGCCCTCCCAGCGGACCCGCTCGGCGGGAGTCATGATGGTCTGGGCGTCGAAGCTGAGCCGCTCGAATCCACCCTCCCGGCCGGCGATCTCCAGCGCCTCGTTGTAGCCCCGCTCGAACGCCGCGGTATCTCCCAGTTCCAGGCAGCAGCGCGCGGTGAGAAGGCACTGCTCGGAACGCTTGTAGCCGGGCCAGCGCAGGCGCAGACTGTCCAGGCTGGCGAACACTCCGCCAAGGTTGCCCAGACGGAAGCTGTCCCAGGCCAGGTCGAGCCACCAGTATCCGCGCTCGGGATGCCGCGGCAGCCAGTCGCGCAGGTGGCTGTCCACCTGGCGCAGGTCCTGGGGGTCCTGGTCCCGGATTTTCCCCCGCCAGAGCTCGTAGGCCCCCTCGTAATCCGGGTCCACCAGTACCAGGCGGCGCAGGGCGCGCTCGGCCAGGTCGAAGCCGCCTGTCTCCTGGAGCCGGAAACCGGTGTCGGCCAGGGCCCGCAGCGCCGCGCGGTTCTCCGGCTCCAGGCGCAGGATACGCCTGTACTGGGCCACGGCGTCGAACAGGCGGCGCGGGGTCCGGCTGTAGACTGCGGCCAGGCCGAACCGCGCCCGGACCACCACCGACGGGCTGCGCGAGAAAAGCACCTCGAAGTATTTCCGCTCGGCCGCGCGCAGCTTGCCCTCTTTCAGCAGACTTTCACCCGCATCGAGCAGGGCCAGCCCCTGGCTGTCCTCCAGGCGGCGCAGCGAGTCGGCCACCTCGGGGGCTTCGGACAGTGAATCACTGTCCGCGAACAGCGAAAGCGGCGGCGTGTTCCCGGCAAAGGCGGTCACTGCGCCGGAGAACAGAAAGGCCAGCGTGATAAACCGGGCTCCAGCGAAGCCACCACCCCGGAAAAACGTCATTTCCCGCCTCCTGTTTCCTTGACCTCGAAGGCGCACTTGCGGGTGCGGCGAAGGCCGCTCACCCGGTCGAGCAGCTCCAGGTTCAGGCTGTACACCCCCGGCAGCAGCGGAGCGGTGTCGATGTCGAAACTCTCCGGCGTGCAAAGAGCGGCGGCGGACGGACCGCGCTCGAAAGTCATGCTCAGGCTGGTCTCACGCTTTCCCGAGGCAAAGCCCAGCAGGCGGGCCAGCTCGCTTTTCTGCTCATCCCGCGCCACTGTCACCCGCTCCTGGAACTGGTGCTGCCCGGCGCTGTCCGGCTCAAGGTTGTAAAGCTCCAGGTAGACCGCCACTTTCTCGCCGACCGTGAAGCTCAGGCTGGGCCGCGGGTCGATCTCCACCCCGTTGCGGCTGAACAGGCCGTGGCCGTGGCCCGGAGCCGTGCCCAGCACCACCCCGCTCAACTCGAACGCCCCCGCGGTGTAGGGGTGGAAACTGAACGCCTGACGGTGCACCGTGCGCCGTCCGGGGACATCCAGGCGCAGGGCCAGGTTGTAGTTGCCCGGCGGCAGGAGCGCCCGGCTGAGCGCCAGCCACAGGTATTCCGGCCCGGCCTTTACGCTCCAGGCCAGACAGGAGTCGCGCGCCACCACGGTCCAGGTGGTGTCGAACAGGGCCAGGTCGGCGAACGGCGCGTTCTCGGTCCGGACGGAATCCTGGGGCAGGCTCTGGAAGAACAGCAGCTCGACCCTCCCCTGCGGCCCGCGGAAATCGACGCCCAGAAAGTCCTGTTTGCAGGCCGGCAGCGGGTCCTCGAACGATTCGCACTCCAGCGCCTGCTCGATCCGCCCGATGCTGTTCAGGTAGACCGGGATGTAGATGAAATCCCCGGCCCCGTAGACTTTCTCGAACGGGAAGAACACCGAGCCGTAGCGCCAGACCTCCTGGCTCGGCAGGCCATCCGGCACCGGGTCGCCGAACTGCTTGGCGCTGAAAGTGACCGGCTGAAGGTCCTGCAGCATGGCCTCGTGCTCATCCAGCAGGCTGGCCAGGGGCTTGTTGGTGGGGGCCTCCGGGCGGCGCACCTCGTCCGGGGGGCCATGACGCAGGAACAGCAGGCCGCGCTGGTCCAGGTCGAGGCCCCTGCCACGCTGGAACATCAGCTTGGGGTCCACCCCGTACGGGCCGGAGTCACGGTCGCCCAGGCGGAACGTGCCCGGCTGGGGCAGGGTCTGGGAGACAAGACGGTTGTAGCTCTCGGAGTTCTGGAACTTGCTGTGCGGGTTGCTCAGGGCGAAATAGCTCTGCGCCTCGGCCAGGCGGACATAGTGGGTGACCCGGCGCTCGTTGTACGGGGTAAGCGGGTCGGGGTCGCGGCGCGCCCAGAGAGTGCGGAAAAAGGCGTTCATCTCCTGGGCCGTGCTCATGCGCTCCCATTTGGCCGCCTCCTCGGGGGTGAAAAGCCCCTGGGCCTCGACCAGCAGGGCGGTGTAGTCACCATCGGCTGCAGCGGCGGCCAGGGCGCTGTCGTAGAGGGCCTCGAAAGCCAGGCTGTCGCCCAGGGCCAAGCGGCACCGTCCGCGCAGGAGCTGCCGCTCGGCGGGCTTGAACGCGGGGGCCTCGCGCCCGGCGCGCTCCAGGTCGGCCAGGGCGGAGTCACAGTCACCCAGGCGGAAACGCAGCCGCCCGGCGTGCAGCCAGTAGCCCCCGTACAGGCTGTCCGCCCCGGCCCAGCCCTCCAGGTTCTCGCAGACCCGGTGTGTCTGGTCCTCGGGGTGGCGGACAAAGCGGTCGTTCCAGAGCCCCAGCGCGCCGCGGTACTCGGGGTCCAGACAAACCAGACGGGTCAGGGCGGAACTGGACAGATCATAGCCCTTGCTGTCGGCCAGGTCGAACCCGGCCTCGGCCAGGCTGTAGAGGGCCTCGCGGTTGGTGGAGTCGGCCAGGACGGCCAGACGGTACTGGTCCAAGGCCTGGGTCAGGTGGCCCTCGCTCCCGTAGCGGATCACATCCCCCAGGCCGCGGTAGGCCTGTGAGCGCACCGTGGGATCGGGCGAGCTGAGCGCGTGACGGAAATCAGACTGCGCCCGGTTCCAGTCCCGGTGTTTCAGGCGGAACTGTCCGCGTAGTACATAGCCGGGGTAATCTTTCCTGTCCCGCTCCAGGACACGCTCCAGGAGCTGTCCCGCCCCGGCGCTGTCGCCCGCCGCAAAAAGGGCCGCGGCCTGCTGCGAGGGCGGCGGGCCGCCGGCGGCCCAGACGGCCCCGGCGGCCAGGGCAATAGCCAGGAGCAAAGACATTTTCAGCGTAGATACGCTCAGCCGCATCTGCTTCTCCGTCTCCCCTCTTACCGCTCGCTTATCTCGAACGAACAGCCGCGGGAGCAGCGGGTGCCGCTGCCACGGTCGGTGATCTCCACCGTGAGCGCATAGACCCCGGGCATCAGGGGGGTGGTGTCGAGGTCGAAAGTCTCGGGCACAGCTACCGGAGCGTCCTCGGGGAAACGCTCGAATGTCATGCTCAGGCTCTTTTTCCGGTCACGGAACGCGAACGGCAGGAGCTTGACCAGCGGGCTTCTCTTCTCATCCCGGCTGACAGTCACGCGCTCGCGGAAGGCCCGGCCGCCTTTACGTCCCTCGCCCAGGCCGTAGGCCTCCAGGTAGACCGCGATGGCCTCGCCGGGCGAGAACCGCAGGCCGGGCCGCGGGTTGATCTCCACGCCGTACCGGTTGAACAGGCCCTGGCCGCGCTCGGGGTGCGTACCGAGCAGGATGCCGCTCAGGCAGAACCGGTCCTCCGGGTAGGACGGCAGGCTGACCGACTGTCTTTTCAGCACCGCCCGCCGGGAGGGCACATCCAGACGGTGGACGAAATTGTACCGGCCGGGTGCGACCGTGGCCCGGTTGGCGGCCAGCCAGAGGCGGCCAGCCCCCACGGTCAGCGGCCAGGCGATCGAGGAATCGCGGGCCACCAGGCGGGTCCAGGTGCTGTCGAACAGAGCCAGGTCCGAAAACGGGGCGTTGGCCGTGACCACCGAGTCCTGGGGTGCGCTCTGGAAAAACAGCAGCTCCAGCCGTCCCGGCCCGGCCTTGAAATCCACGGCGAAAAGGTCGGGCCGGAACGCCGGGAGCGGGTCGCGGAAAGAATCGGTCTGCATGGCCCGGGTGATATCGCCGCGCCCGCGGAAATTCTTGTAGATATACTTGCCGGCCCCCCCTGTCTCCGAAATCACGCGATTGAACAGGAAATAAGCCGAACCATAGCGCCAGGCCTCGTAGTCCGGGGCATCGAACTCGGCATTCCACGGCAGGCCGAACTTGTAGAGGAAATCCGGCTCGCCGTGCCGGACATAGAACAACCCGCGCGGCTGGAGCGCCATCGTGCGGCAGCGGTCCCACCACATGGAGGGATCGTATTTGGGATCGAAATAGGGATGCTTCGGGTCGTTTGAATCCTCCGGCTCCTGCGGCCGGGTCGATTCGGACATGTCCATCCCGGCATGATCGGTAGTCGAAATGAGGCGGTTGTATTTCTCGGAGGTGTTGTAGAAACTGTGCGGGTTATACTCGAAATAGTTCCTTTTGGCATATTGCAGGCGGCAATAGTGAGTGACCAACCGCTCGTTGTGCGGCTCCAGCGGGTCCGGATCGCGGCGAGTCCAGAACGCATGGAAAAACGCCTCTTTCTCGGCCGGTGTGGTCAGGCTGTTCCAGCGCCTGGCCTCCACGGGGCTGAAAATCAGCTCGGCTTCGCGAAACAATTGCTCGAAATCGTCCTCCTTCGCCGCCCAATGCAAGGCTTGCGCGTAGGCACTCTCGAAACCGAGCGTGTCTCCCAGGCTCAGCCGGCAGTGCGCACGGATCAGCCAGCTTTCGGTGCATCTGTATTCCGGGCAGCGCAAGGCCAGGCTGTCCAGCAGGGCCAGGGCCGTCCCGGCCTCCCACAGCCGCTGACGGATCCGGGCGGCGTACAGGCAGACCCGGCAATCGCCGGGGTGGGTGGCCAGATACCGTTCGAGGCTTGCGCCGACCTCACGCAACCGCTTGTCGCTCTGAGAAAATATCCGTTTCCACCAGATATCCAGGGCGTCACGATAGTTCGGGTTCAGCCGGACAAGGCGCGCCAGAATGTCATCCGCGCTCTGGTAACCGCTGGTCCAGCCCAGCTCGAACGCGGTCTCGGCAATCCGGTAATAAGCCTCGAAGCAGAGCGAGTCCGCCTGGATCGCCCGTCGGTATTCACCCACCGCCTCCCCCCTGCGGTAGGGCAACGTGCGCCGGATATCGCCCAGGCCGAGGTGCGCCAGCGCGCGGAGGCTGTCGGATCCCGAATGAATCACCTTCCGGAAATCTCTCTCCGCCTCATCCAGCCGTCCCGCCGCCAGCAGCAGCCGTCCGCGCAGGTACGGCTCGGCGGTGTCCATCGAATCCCGGTCAAGGGAATGCTCCAGAACCTCTAACGCCCCGGCGCTGTCGCCCGCGGCGAGCAGGGACGCGGCCTGCTGCGAGGGCGGCAAGGCCTCAGCCGCGTGGAGCGCAGCGGACAGCGCGGCGAGAGCCACACAGCAAATCAGGCTTACAGAGCGTATCAGTCTATGTGCATTGTTCAGCCCGCGGGATTGTCCTCGGTCGCGGCTATGTTGGGCGGCGCTTGGTTCGGGCGGCTCGGGCAGGGCAGGAGGAACCGTCATGGCACGACTCCTGAAAACGGTGTGGGGGAAGGGACCGTTTTGCAACCATTCTACATCAAAACCAGGCTTTTTGTTCCGGCAAGTATTTTTCACCTTTTGCATATCGTTCTTTGGATTAGATTCCGCATCTTGACTTCGGTATTACCGGGTAATAATATTTCAGCAAGGACTGTTTGCGAACCTCACACAGAGGGGAGGCCGAATGCCGAGGACCAAGCCGGATATTATCACGTTCAAGGCGGATGACGAGCTGCTGGCCCGTCTGCGCAACCTGCCCAACCG
>JAJFUG010000089.1 GCA_021372515.1 bacterium | reverse complement strand
GCGGAGAAGATAATTTTCTGACAGCGTTACACTCGGAAGTATATTGAAAATAAGCCTGAAAAGTTGTATCTTAATTTTTTCCCAAGTATTTCAAACGGCTTTTACGGACGGTGAAATGATCGACAGCGGAAATAATTCGACTCACGGCACCACGATCCTCTCGGTGCGGCGTGACGGCAAGGTGGCCATGGGCGGGGACGGCCAGATCACGGCCGGGGACACGGTGATCAAGGCCGGGGCCAAGAAAGTGCGCACCATCCAGGAGGGCCGCGTGCTGGCCGGGTTCGCCGGCGCGGTGGCGGATGCCCTCACCCTGTTCGAGAAATTCGAGGCCAAGCTCAAGGATTTTCCCTCCAACCTGCCGCGCGCCTCGGTCGAGCTGGCCAAGGAGTGGCGCACCGACCGTTATCTGCGCCGCCTGGAGGCCCAGCTCGCCGTGGCTGACCTGGAGCACAGCTACCTGATCAGCGGCAACGGGGACGTGATCGAACCGGATGACGGGGTGCTGGCGATCGGCTCGGGCGGCTCCTACGCCCTGTCCGCAGCACGAGCCCTGATCCTGCACTCCGCGCTGCCCGCGGGCGAGGTGGTGCGGCGCTCGCTGGAGATCGCCGCGGACATCTGTATCTACACCAATCATCAGATCACTCTGATCGAACTCTGAACACGGAAGCAGGGCTGAATTTACATGTGCAGCGATGAAACGAAAGACTCCGGCGAAGCCGGGCCGGAGACGGCAAGCGAAACCGGGGGCGAATCCGAAAGCGGCCCCGAGAGCGACCTGATCGACCTGTCCAACGTGTTCACACCGCGGCAGATCGTGGAGGAGCTCGACCGTTATATCGTGGGCCAGGAAAAAGCCAAAAAGAGTGTGGCGATTTCGATGCGCAACCGCTGGCGGCGTCAGAACGTCTCGGATGAGATGCGCGAAGAGATCATGCCCAATAACATAATCATGATCGGCCCCACCGGGGTGGGCAAGACCGAGGTCGCCCGCCGCCTGGCCCGTCTGGCCGGCGCCCCCTTCATCAAGGTGGAGGCGAGCAAGTTCACCGAGGTGGGCTACGTGGGCCGGGACGTGGAGTCCATCATCCGCGAGCTGGTGGAGCTGGCTGTCTCGATGGTGCGGGGCGAGCGGGAGGACGATGTCGAGGAGCAGGCCCGCGAGCAGGCCGAGGAGCGCATCCTCAACCTCCTTCTGCCGCCGCTTCCCCGGCGCCAGGTGTCCCAGCCGGCTGCTGCCGGGCAACCGTCCGGCGAGGAAAGCCGCAGCGTGGAGGCCCTGGTCGAGCCACTGGATGAGGCCGCTGTCGCCCCGGCCGCTGAGACCGACTCCCCCGAGCAGCAGGCCGAGGCCGAGAAACGCCGCGAGCGCAGCCGCGAGAAACTGCGCCAGCAGTTGCGAGAGGGCCTCTTGGAGGAGCGCAAGGTGGAGATCGAGGTGAGCGGACGGGGGGCGCCCCTGATGGAGTTTATGAACAACATGAGCCTGGAGGACATGGATGTCAATTTTGCCGAGATGCTCGAGGACATGTTGCCCAGGCGCAAGAAAAAGCGCGAGGTCAGCGTGGCCGAGGCCCGGCGCATCCTGACCCAGGAGGAGATGCAGAAGCTGATCGACGTGGAGGACATGATCAACGAGGCCATCGACCGGGTCGAGGAGACCGGGATCGTGTTCCTGGACGAGATCGACAAGATCGCCGGGCCGCCCTCCAAGACCGGTCCGGATGTCTCGCGCGAGGGCGTCCAGCGCGACCTTCTGCCCATTGTCGAGGGCTCCAACGTGCCGACCAAGTACGGTCTGGTGCGCACCGATCACATTCTGTTCATCGCCGCCGGGGCGTTCCACCAGTCCAAGCCCAGCGACATGATCCCTGAGCTGCAGGGACGGTTCCCGATCCGGGTGGAGCTGGAGTCGCTGACCGAGGAGGACTTTGTCCGCATCCTCACCGAGCCTAAGAACGCGTTGATCAAGCAATACCAGGAGCTGCTGCGCACCGAGGGCGCCGAGGTGACCTATTCGCAGGATGCGATCCGCGAGATCGCCCGGATGGCGTTCCTGCTGAACCAGCGCCTGGAGAACATCGGGGCGCGGCGGTTGCACACGGTGATGTTCTCGCTGATGGAGCAACTGCTGTTCGACCTGCCGGACAAGCCCGAGCGCTACGTTTCGATCAGTCGCGACACGGTCCGCCAGCGCCTGGAAAAGCTGGTCCAGGACGAGGACCTTCGCAAGTACATACTGTAAGCCCGCCACTTCCCTGCGGGCCTTTGCCGTCACCCTGAGACAGACGGGAAGAGTGATGAAAAAAGACTTTGTTTCCATTGACGATTTCACTCCAACGCAGTTGCACGACCTTATCCTCCTGGCCGGCTGGCTCAAGTCCGTACGTAAGAGTGCGCGCGACATCCGTCCCCTGGCCGGCCGCAGCATGGCCATGATCTTCGAGAAGCCCAGCCTGCGCACGCGGGTCACGTTCGAGCTGGCGATGGTCGAACTGGGCGGGCATGCCTTGGAGGGCCAGCCCCCCGGAGTGCGCCTGGGAGGGCGCGAGAGCGTGCCCGATCTGGCGCGCAACCTGGAGCGCTGGGTCGATATCGTGGTCGCCCGGGTCTACAAGAACGCCACCGTGCGCGAGTTAGCCGCCAACATGCGCCTGCCGCTGATCAACGGCCTCTGCGACATGGAGCACCCCTGCCAGGCCGTGGCCGACATTCAGACCGTGTGCGAGCTGGCAGGCCCGCGTTTTCCGCACGTGCGGCTGGCTTTCATCGGCGATGGGAACAATGTCTGCAACTCGCTGCTCTTGATCTGCGGCGCCCTTGGTCTGGACCTGGCCGTGGCCAACCCGCCGGGCTATGCCCCGAGGGAGTGTTTTGTCGCGCGGGCGCGCACTCTCTGCGCCGCCTCGGGAGGACGGTTGACAGTCTGCCACGATCCGGCCGAGGCTGTACGCGGGGCCGATTTCATCTACACGGATGTCTGGACCAGCATGGGCCAGGAGGCCGAGAAACAGAACCGCGAGCAGGCTTTCCGGAGCTTCCAGGTCAACGCGCAGCTCCTGTCCCTGGCCGCGAAGGAACATTATGTGCTGCACTGCCTGCCCGCGCACCGCGGGGAGGAGATCACGGATGAGGTGATCGACGGTCCGCACAGCCGGGTGTTCGATCAGGCCGAGAACCGTCTGCACGCCCAGAAAGCCGTGATCCTCAGTCTGATGGACCCGGCCCTGGCCGAGCGTCTGGTACGGGAGGCTGGAAAATGAGTGAATTGAAACGTACACCATTGTTCGAGGCCCAGCGTCAGGCCGGGGGCCGTCTGGTGCCGTTCGCCGGCTGGGAGATGGCGGTCAGCTTCTCCGGCATCCTGGAGGAACACCGCGCCGTGCGGTCCGCGGCTGGCATTTTCGATGTTTCCCACATGGGACGCTACCGGATGGAGGGCGCGCGGGCGGCCGAGGCCCTGGACGGGCTGTTCACCGGCCGGGCCAGCGCACTGACCGAGGGCCACTGGCTCTACACCCTGATGCTGAACGAGCAGGGCGGCGTGCTGGAAGACCTTCTGGTCGGCCGTCAGCCGGACCACTGGCTGATCGTGGTCAACGCCGCCAACCGCGAGGCCGATTTCGCCCGGATCGCGCAGGCAGCCGCCCGGGCCGGGGCCGAGCTGTACGACGATTCCGACAAGTTTGCTCTGATCGCCCTGCAGGGTCCGCAGTCGCGCGGGATGCTGGAGCGGGTGGTAAACGTGAACCTCCAGGGCCTGGCCTATTATTGGATGCGCCGAGTGGTCTGGAAGGGCCTGGAGCTGATCGTGAGCCGCACCGGCTACACCGGCGAGCTGGGCTACGAGGTCTACGTGCCATCCGGCGCCGCGGTGACTCTCTGGCGCGAGCTGGTCAAGGCCGGTGCCGTGCCCTGCGGACTGGGCGCGCGCGACACGCTGCGCCTGGAGGTGGGTTACCCGCTGTACGGCCACGAGCTGGGTACGGACCACACCCCGCTGGAGGCCGGCCTGGGTTGGGCGGTCGACTTGGACAAGCCCTCTTTCTGCGGCCGCGAGGCGCTTCTGCGGCAGAAAAAGGAGGGGCTGAAAGTCCGTCTGC
The DNA here is from genome assembly GCA_021372515.1 of bacterium. Classification (NCBI taxonomy): domain Bacteria; species bacterium. The sequence continues at coordinate 10,090 of JAJFUG010000089.1, read as the reverse complement.
GCGGGTTCACCGCCTCGGAGAAAGACATCCCGCGCCAGGGCTACGAGTTGCTGCACGAGGGCCGGACCGTGGCCACGGTGCTTTCGGGCGGCCCGGCGCCGTCGCTGGGTTACGGCGTGGGCACGGCCTATCTGCCCGCGGTCCTGGCCGAGCCGGGCTCGGAGCTTATGCTCAGCCTGCGCGGCAAGCGCGAGGCGAAGGTGACAGTGGCCAAGATACCGTTCTACAAGAACGGGACAGCCAAAGCTTGATAAGCGGCCACTGACAGTGGTATATATCGAAGCGGCATTCTCGAAAGCAAAACTGAGGGTGCCGCTTCTGTTTTAAGACCGTCACCGGAAAAGGCCTGAAAGCCCAGTAGATTTTTGTTCGTGTAGGGGCGCACCCGCGTGTGCGCCCGGGCGGACGCATGGGTCCGCCCTTACATTTGCTCCTAACACTCTTGGGAAGCGAATAATGAAAAACTCATTTTATTTCGCCTTGCCGCTTGTCTTGCTGGTTGTCCTGGGTTGCGCCGCCACGGCGCCGCCGTTCCGTCTGAGCGCAATCTCCAGCCTGGTCCGGGTTCCGTTCGACTCTCCCCTGGACAGCACGCTGGCCGCCGACAGCGCCGCGATCTCCGCCGCGGGCGGCGAGTACGAGTCGTTCCAGCTCGTGCTGCACGGCCTGCGCCGCTCCCTGGATTCGGTGCGCTGCACGGCCTCGGCGTTGAAAGGCCCCGCGGGCGAGATCCCGGCTGCCGAGATCACGCTCAACCCGGTGGGCTATATCGAGACCACGGTCATAAGCAAGCAGTACCCCAGTTCCCTGGGCTGGTGGCCCGATCCTCTTCTGAATATGGAAACTTTCCCGGTGGACTCGGGCCAGGTGCAGCCGGTCTGGGTCACGGTGCACGTGCCCGCGGGCACGCCCAAGGGTGAGTACCACGGCAGCCTGGAGGTCACCTGCGCGGGCGGCGGACGGGCGGCACTTCCGCTCACGGTCCGCGTGTGGGGGTTCTCCCTGCCCGGGAAACACAGCCTCAAGACCCTCACCTGGGTCGAGCCAACGGATGGCAGCTCGGCGTTCGAGGTGGACCGGGCGCGGGATGTGGAAAACCTGAAAGCCGAGCGCGAGCGCTGGCTCGCCTACTATGACATCCTGCTGCGGCACCGCCTGGGGCCCGGCGGCCGCCTGGACCTGAGCGACGAGACCCTGCAGTATTGCATGGACCGCGGCATGAACTGTTTCATCCTGGAGAACATCCGCTCGCTCAAGGACACGGGCCGGGATGAGTACACCCCCGGCTACCTCGACTCGCTGCGCGCGCGGCTGGCCTCATATGTGAAACGTTTCGGGCCGCGCGGCTGGCTGGACAGCGGGGTGGCCTACGTGTACAACTACGACGAGGTGGACCGCAAGCACTGGCCCCTGGCCCGCCGTAACTACGAGCTGGTGAAGTCCGTGGACCCGCGGCTCAAGGTGATCCAGTGCCTCAACATCCCGGAGGGCGTGCGCGCCATGGCCGGTTTCGCCGACACCTGGGATGTCTACGTGCAGCAGTACGACTCCACCGGGGTTGAGGCTCGCGTGGCGGCCGGGGATGAGGCCTGGATGGCGATCTGCTGCTGGCCGGTCGAGCACCCGAACAACTACCTCGAATACCCCTCCATAGACCGGCGCATCATCGGCTGGATCCTCTGGAAAGAGGGGGTGGGCGGGTTCGAGTACTGGTGCCCGAACCACTGGAACGGCAACACCGGCTCGCCGGGCCTGCGCGGCGGCTGGAAGGCCAACACATTCCTGGACTACAATGGCGACGGGTATCTGCTGTATCCGGACAAGGACGGTGGCCCGCTGTCCTCGGTCCGGCTGGAGTGCTTGCGCGACGGATTCGAGGATTACGAGTACCTGGCCCTGCTCAAGAGCCTGGGCGGAGAGGCCGTGGTGCCTGCGGAGCTGGTGGCTGGGACACGGGTGTTCAGCAGCGACCCGGCGCTTCTTATGAGTACACGCGACAGGATTGCACAGGAGATAGAGAAGAGGGTGGGGAACAACCAGCAAGAGATTCGGTAAGTATTTCGTGAGGTCTTACATTATTGTTGAACCTTCAAAGACCGCGTTATAATATTAATGGGTCGTTCTGGTGCTGGACACAGAGGAAGAAGATATTCGGAGGTTAGCATGAAACAAGATAGCCAGCATGTCTCTCCACATCGCAACGGTGGCTGGAGTGTCAGGAAAACGGGGTCTGTCAAGGCCACCAAGGTGTTCGATAAGCAGGCAGAGGCGATAAAATACGGTAAGACTCTCGCAGAAAAAAATAGCACCGATCTGTACATTCACAGAAGAGACGGCTTATAAGGGAAAAGTTCAGCTTCAGCTTGGGGCTAATACAGCCGAAAAATAATTAAACAGAATAAATGTTGATTCTGATATGAATTTCGAGTATCTATATGTTTGAAGGCGTTAAAACCTGATCTATAGACATAATGTAAGGCTTTATTGGTGTCGAGGAGGCGATTGAGGGAGTAAGTGAAAAGCAACTACTCTACTGTAATCGCGGAGGTTTAAAATGATTCGATCTAGATTTGATTTTGAGAAAACTTTGCAAATGGCTTGTAGATTTATTCAGAATAACGGGGGGGGGCTCAATTATACTAAATTACTCAAATTAATGTATCTGGCCGACAGGGATTCCTTGAAAACCATTGAAAGGCCAATTTCTGGAGACAGGTTTTATTCTTTGCCAAAGGGTCCTATTTTAAGTAACGTATACGAGTTAATTAAAAACCAAGTTTTACAGGAAGAGATTCAATCAGTCTGGAATGCGCATATTATAAAGCGCAAATACGACTTATTTATTACAAAGAATCCCGGCACGGATGAATTGAGCGAGTTTGAAATTAATCTTATTGACAAATTGTCATTTCAATTTGCCAGATACACACTTGGAGAAATGATTCAATATTGCCACGATAATATTCCTGAATGGAAAGACCCCGGTTCTTCTTGTGAGCCTATCAGAGAAGAGGACATTTTATCCGCCGTAGGTAAAAGAAAAGAAGAGATTGAATCGATAAGGGAGGAAATTGAATCGGTTGAAGCATTAAATGATGTTTTGGGTAAATATTAATGTTTGCGCGGGGAGATACATTTTTCGGTCCATTGCGCATCAACGGAAAAACTCCTCACCTGTGGATTGTTCTTCATTGTGACTCGGATCGATTATTATGGGTAAATGTTACTACATTTAGAGATAAACGTGACGAATCTTGTATTCTAATGCCTGGTGATCACCCGTTTATTACCCAAGCTTCCGTTGTTAACTTTCGGGAAGCAAATGATCCTCTAATTAAATCCGTACAGGATGCACTTGCACAAACGTATTTAATTAAAAAAGAATCGTGTAGCAAAACTCTGATTGAGAAAATTCTTGCTGGTGCTCAATCAAGTCCCTTTTTGAAAAGTCGGTTTAAAGGGTTGTGTGTATAAAATACAAACTACAACTAAGTAACAATTCCTAAAAAGATGAACACCCCTCACCCGTTCAGCTTTTCTATCTCGTCGCTGATCGCCTTGGCCCCCAGGTAATCCTCATCCACCAGGGCGAAAATCTTCCGGAAATACAGCTCCATCATCTTGAAACGGTTGGGGTCCTCGATGGTGCTCACGTTGTAAAGGCTCACCACCTCGCGCAACAGGTAGCTGCCGCTGGTCATCTGCTTCAGGTCGGCGAACACCCGGCTGGTGTCGGCCTTGGTCTCGATCAGGAACATCAGCTGGCTGCTCAGCTCGGCCAACTGGCGCTTGAACTCCTCCTTGGGCATCTCGCGGTATTTTTTGTAGGGTGAAACATATTTCTCCTGCTCCGGCGGGAAATCGATCTGCTGATCTTTCTGGATCATGTAATCGGCCACGTACAGGCGGCTCTGGGCCTCCAGGATCAGGTGGCCCACCTCGGCGCTCTCGGTGCGGTCCAGGTCGAACACGTCGAACTCGAACCCGTCGTTACTCTCGATCAGCGGCAGGATGAAATCCTTGCCCGGCATGGGGATCAGGGTGGAATAGAACTCCGGCTGGGGCAGGCCGCCGGCGGCCTCGCTCTGCTCGGGCCGGCCGGATTCGGGCAGGACCTCGGCGTTGCGGCGGAACATCTCGCGGAACGCATCGAGGGTCACTCCCGGCACCTCGTCCTGCTCCTGCTCCACCACCTCGTCGATTATCCGGGCGATGCGCTGGGGGAACGAGCGCTTGATGTTTTCCAGCTCCTGAAAATATTTGGTGTAGAACCGCGAGATCAGGCGCGAGTGCTCGCGCGGCATGTGCATCACGTGCACGATCAGCTCGAGCATGTCCATCTCGCTGACCGCGCAGAACACGGCCAGAAGGCCCATCTCGGGCTGGTCCTCGCCGTAGCGCTTCGGTTCTTTCAGGTCCAGCAGCAGCACGGCCCTGCCGCTCAGGTGTTTATCATCTCCGCGCAGGCATTTCATGTCGGTCTCCCTCTCCCGTTCTCGGTGAATCGTTCTCTCATTAATATTGACCCTTCGGGTGGATTGCCGCAAGACAGTTGTCCGCTTCGGCCGCCGGATGAATATCTGGACTGATCCGGGCCGGTGTGTATATTTAACTACCGTTACACAGTCCAGAGCTGCAGTCGGAGGGAGATCGCCACCTATGTCACGCCATAAAGCCGGCCGTCAGCCGGAAGAAGCCACAGGCCTGGAATCCACCGGCTGGTCATGGTCCGGCCGTTTCGAGACCCTGGCGCGCTGGACTTTCCTGGCCGGGCTGCTTGCGGGGGCCACGCTGTTTGCCCCGGAGCGATTTTACGACGGCTTCGAGACCCCTAAGCTGGCGGCGGCCCAGGCCGCAGCCAGCCTGGCCCTTGGGCTGGGGGCCCTGTCCCTGCTGAGCCGGGACCGGCTCCGGTTGCGGCTGCCCAGCGCGGCTCTTCCGCTGCTGGCGCTTTTTGTCCTGGCCGCTGTCTCGGTCCTCTGGGCCGGCGACCGTCCGTTGGCGCTGGAGCGCCTTCTGCAGGTGGGAGCATTGGTGAGCTACGGCCTGCTGGCCTGGGCGCTGTACCGCGGGCGGGACATCCGGCCGCCGCTGTATTTCATCATCTTCGCCGGCGGGCTGATCGCCCTGTGGGGCCTGGTGCTCGACTGGTCCAAGCCGCTGCGCCTCGCAGTCTACCCGCATTTTTTCATCCAGTACAGCGAGAACTACGTTGTCGACCTGTACCGCGAGATGACCTCCAACCAGGGCAATCCCAATTTCCTGATGCATATCCTGGTGCTGACCGCCCCGCTCAGCCTGGGTGCGGCGCTGTCCGAGCTGGCCGCCTGGCGTGCCGGACGGCTGAGTTCGAGGCTTCTGGCCGTCCTGTTCAGCCTGACATTCCTGGTCGAGGCGGTCTGTTTTTTCCGCTCGCAGAACAGATCGAGCCTGCTGGGCATGGCCCTGGCGCTGGGCCTTCTGGCTGCGGCGCTGCTGCTGTTCCACCGCGGACGGATTCTGTCGCTGCTGGGCCGTCGCTGGAAAGCCCTGGTCCTGGCAATAGTGCTGGCCCTGGCGGCGCTGGTTGGCTTCACCCGTTTCACCGCCACGGGGCAACATTTCCAGGAGCGGGCGCGCGTCGAGGCAGCCCTGCGTGTCGTGCACTGGAAGACCCGCTTCGCCAGCCTGTCCGACCCGCACAACATCGATGTCTACTCGCGGGTGGTGTTCCTGCAGGCCGGCCTGCGGATGGTCTCCGACCGCCCGCTGCTGGGGGCCGGGATCGGCCAGTTCGGGATCCAGTTCCCCCGCTACAAGACCGCCCAGCACTGGGAGGCTTTCCACCTTCTGACCGAGCCGCCGATCAAGCGCTGGGCCCTGCTGCCGTGGCAGGCACACAACGAGTTCCTGCAGGCGGCGATAGAGCTGGGACTGCCGGGGCTGCTCCTGTTCCTGGCGTTCTGGGCCATGTTCGGCTGGAGCGTTTGGCGCTGCCTGGGACGGCTCCAGGGCGGGCCGCTGTTCTACCTTCTGCTGGGCGCTTTCTGCGGCCTGGCGGGCTGCCTGCTTAACGCCCTGCTCACGTTCCCGTTCCAGACCGTAACCAGCGGCACATTCATCTGGAGTGTCGCCGGACTGTGCCTGGCAGCCTGCGCGTTGCCGGAGGGCAAAGGCGAGGTGACCGTGCCGCTGCCCCACGCAGGCCGCCCGGTGCGCCTGACTGTGGCCCTGGCCTGCGTGGTGCTGGTCGGGCTGGGGCTGGGCGCCCCCTGGCGCTACCTGCGGGGAGAGAGCCTTTATTTCGACGCACTCAAGCAGCATGCCTCCAACTTGGGCTACAGTATCCAGCACAACGCAAAGGCGGCCGAGCTTCTTCCCGGCCACTATGAAATCCTGTTCACCCAGGGCTGGCTCAGCCAGCTTGACCGCGACACCACCAGCGCGCGCATCTGGTACGAACGCACCCTGGCAGTCAACCCGAATTTTCCCGAAACGTACGAGCACCTGCTGAAACTCTACTATGTGAACGGCAATTACGAGCGGGCCGGGGCTTTGCTCGATCAGTACAAGCGGGCCTATTCCGGGACGGTTCCGAACACTATCCTGATCCTGGAGGGACTCCTCGGGTTGAAAAAGGGTGATGCGGCCGGTCTGCAGAAGGCATCCATCCTGTTTCACCAGGTGGGAGCGATCGACCCTCTGATGGAGCTGGCCCAGGAATTCCAGCGGCGCGGCCTGAGCGATTCCTGTCTGGCCGTGATCGATACAGTCAAGGTCAAGCTGGACGGCGACTATTCCATCGAAACCTATCCCCAGGTGCTGTTCTATGAGGCCCGTGTGGCCCTGGGCGCCGGGGACACCGCCCGCGCCAGGGCAACCCTGGAGACGATCACCTCCCACCCGAGCGAAAGGGATGCGTTCCTTGTCGAACAGTCCAAAAAAATCCTCGGGACACTCCACGCGAAATAAGCTTCTCTTGCATGCGATCCTGCTGGTTATGCTGCTGGGCGGATTTTTCCGCAACGCAGCCGGAGCTGAGGGAGCAGCCCGCGGCCTGGCCCGGGGCCTGGCGAGGTTGGGCCTGACCCCGAACGAGATATATCCATCCCTCAATCCTTCAACAGAAATCAGCTTGGGTTCCACCCGGATTGACGGTGTTCCGCGTCAGGACCTCGCGCGCGGCCTGGGGAATATCCTGCGGGCGGCCGCGGAGCTGGACAGCTGCCGTGGGGCGATGGATTTCCTGGCCTGGATGTGCCGGGAATCCGGGATCACCCCCCAGGCGGCGGCTGTCTCGACACCCCCGGAAGAATTGATTTCCGCGGCGGACAGTCTGGACCGGCTTCTGCCCGGAGTCGGGGCGGGGCGGTCGCTCGGCCTGCTCTGGAGCGCCCGCTGCTGCGTGGACCTGGCCTTGGACAGCCTCTCCGCCGCCGAGGTGCACGAGTTGGACAGCCTGGTCCACTCTTTCCCGCTGGAGGCGGACCAGTGGCCGCATTTCCCGGCTGAGCGCATGACCCGCCTGGCCCGGAGGGCCGACCTGGGGGCACTGGCCGCGGCCCTGGCCTGCCTGGACTCGGCGGCCGCGCTCTGGCGCGCTGTGCCGCTTTCCGCCTGGCGCGGGCGGGGAAAGCTGAGCCTGGACACTCCCCTGGGACAGGTTGTGCTACTGGGGGAGGGGGCGGACAATTACCACGGCGCCCCGCTGCTGCTGGTCGATTTCGGGGGTGCGGACAGCCTGATACTGGAGCCGATGCAACCCGGCGCGGCCGGGCTGGTTCTGGACCGGGAGGGAGATGACTTCTGGTGCGCAGGCCACGGATTCGGCGGAGCGGCGTGCTTAAGCGCGCTCTGGCTGGAGGACTGCGGCGGGGACGATTCTTGGGACTGCGACAGCTGCGGCCTGGGGTTCGCCGCCTGCGGGGCCGCGGTCCTGGTCGAGCGGGGCGGCGATGACACCTATCGCGCGGGCTGCGCCTCCCAGGGGGCGGCCCTGTTCGGGTTGAGCCTTATGCTGGATGCAACGGGGGATGACAGCATGAACGTGGGCATCCTCGGCCAGGGGGCGCTGCTGGGCGGTGGGACCGCGCTGCTGGCCGATCTGGAGGGGAATGATTTCCGCGCCGCCGGGGGGCGAGTCCCCGACTGGCGCGATCCGGGGGCCACGCGCAGCCAGGCTCAGGGAGCCTCCCTGGGCCTGCGGCCTTTTGCCGGCGGCGGAGTCGCCTGCCTCTACGACCGCGCCGGGGATGACCGCTGCCGGGCCGACTGTTTCGCCCAGGGCGCGGGCTATTGGGGTGGTGTGGGGCTGCTGGTGGATGCGGCGGGCCGGGACAGTTACACGGCCGGGCGCTACGCCCAGGGCGTGGGGTTGCACTTTGCCGCGGGTTGTATCCTGGAGGCTGCGGGCGATGACAACTACAGCCTTGCGCGCGGCGTGGGGCAGGGTGCGGGCGAGGACCGCGCCCTGGGAATCCTGGTCGAGTCGGGAGGTAACGACTCGTACGGCGGCGGCTGGATGGCGCGCGGGGCGGGCGGCACGGGCGGGGTCGGCCTGCTGCTGGAGCTGAACGGCAATGACAGCTACACCTCCGGCCCCAAGCTGAGCGGAGGCGCGGGCAACCGCTGGCGGGAACTGGCCGGCCTGGGCTTTCTGATCGACTGTGCGGGACTGGACAGCCTGGACAGCGCCCCGTCGGACAGCACAACCGTGCGCAGCGGGACCTGGGGCGCGCGCGTGGACCTGGAGGGGGCGGCGGATGCGAATAAAAAATAGCCTTCGTTTCGGGCTCTGCCTGGTACTCTGCCTCTGGACTGTCTCCCGTGCGGTGACACTGGATAATCTCCTGGACAGCGCCGCCGCCGAGCCGGTGCTCTACGGCCGGCCGGAACGCTGCGACAGCCTGGTGGCGCACATCTCCGCATATCCGCCGGATTCGCTCATCGGCCGCCTCGGCACCCCCTGGGCCACATATTACGAAATCCTGCGCCGCGCCCTGGTGCGTCAGGGAGTCACTGCGCGCGCGGCGCTGCTGCTCAGACTGAGAAGTAACGCGGCCATCCGCGAGGCTCTGCCTCTGCTGCCCGTATTAGAGGAACTGGGCCGCGCCGGGGATGATAAATACTTATGGCCTTTGCTCAAATCCGGCGACACCTCTATGCAAATTGCCGCCCTGCGCTGCCTGGCGCGGTTTGGGCAACCTGGAAAGTCCTGGGCAAGACTGACCCGCCTGATGACCAGTCGCGTGGCCCAGGTACGCCTGGCTGCGGTCTGGTGCGCGGGAGAACTTCTGCGCCGTGACCCGCAAGCCCACGCTCCGCGAAGATTGGTGCAGACACTGCGGGGCCTTCTCGATGATCCTCTGCCGCAGGTGCGGTTCACGGCAGATGAAACCCTGCGGCTGGCCTGGCCGCAGGCCGCGGGCAGTCTGACCGGGCCACTGACCTCAGCGAGACCGGGTACAAAAAAGTAGGGGAGAGTTTAAACTCTCCCCTGCATTATTTCTGCAACATGTCAGTGCGTTACCGCGCGCAGTGTCATCGGGAGCTTCGTCACTGCAGCGCCTTGCGCAGCATATCATTGACCAGTTGCGGGTTGGCCTTGCCGCGGGTCTCTTTCATCACCGCGCCCACGAAATAGCCGAACACCTTGTCCTTGCCGCTTCTGAACTGCTCCACCTGCTCCGGGTTGGAGGCCACCACGCGGTCCACCACGGCCTGAAGCTCGCCGCTGTCGGTGATCTGCACCAGGCCCTTGGCCTTGACCACCTCGCCGGCCTGCGCACCCGTGGCCACCATCTCCTCGAACACGCTCTTGGCTATCTTGCCGCTGATCGTGCCCGCGGCCATCAGGTCGAACAGCCCGGCCAGGTGCGAAGGCGTTACCTTGAGGGCGGAGATTTCGATATCCTGGCTGCTCAGCACGGCCAGCACCTCGCCCATCACCCAGTTGCTCACTTTCTTGGGGTCGGCCTCCTTGGCCAGGCGCAGGGTTTCCTCGTAATAGTCGGCCACCTCGCGCGCGGCGGTGAGCACCGCGGCGTCATACTCCGGCAGCCCGTACTGCTCGACAAAGCGGCTCTCGCGCGTGTGCGGCAGCTCGGGCAGC
>JAJFUG010000088.1 GCA_021372515.1 bacterium | reverse complement strand
CCCGGCGACACACCCAAGGAAGTCAATCTTGAGATCTATCGGGTTAACAAGGATTTCCGTCAGCTGGTCCGCACTCTGGTCCATGAGGGCTGCGCCCCCGGTGATCACGAAGAGAGCTGGGACGGTCTGGACGATTCTGGTAATCCCCAGCCCTCCGGCGAGGGTTACCGCTGCCGGGTTGTCATCGGAGATTACGTCAAGAGCTTTGATTTTCGCCTTTTCCGCCCAGAAAAACAGAATCCCTGAGGCAGTCTGTCTCCTTAAAACGGCAAACCCACTCTTTCCCGGAGCTCCACGCTGCGCAAACACCTGCTCGGCATGCTCCCGGTTCCTCTCTGCCGGCTCGACAGTGGGGCGTCCTGTCGCCTCTAAATAACCAGGACTGGGAAGTCCCCGACAGATAAAAAATGTCTTGACAAGGAGTTCTAATGTCTGTTATTTAATTGCATGCTGCATGAAATAAAACAGCACAATCACGACTCAAACCTTCCGCACTCTCCTCCCGGGTGCGTTTGCCTCAAACCTGAACCCGCTATTCCGGGGAAAGGCTGGGAACATGCGAACCAGACTCCTCCGTGCCCTCCTGGCACTCACCGCCCTGACAGCTCTGGCCACTGGCCTGTTGCGGGCCCAGAATTTCAGCGACAGCTGGACACATGTCTCCGAAACCTCGGCTGCGCTCTACTGGCGGGATGGCGCCATCGGCTCGGCCTCCATCTCCTGGGTCGAGTACGGACCCAGCCGCGCCCTGGGCGCTGCAAGCGACTCGCTGCGCCGCCCACGCTGGGCGCACCTGCATCACCTGACCGGCCTGACTCCAGGGGACACCTGCTTCTACCGCCTGGTGGCCCTGGACACTCTGACCGGAATGCGCAGCGAAAGCCCGCTCCTGACTCTGGTCACCGCCGTGCAGGACAGCGCACTCCGTATCCCGCGCGATGTAGAGGGCCCGCCCTATGTCCTGGACCGCCCCGGCGCCACCTACCTCCTGACCCGGGATATCACCGTGCCCGGGGACGGCATCCAGATCACGGCTGAAAACGTGACCCTGGACCTGGACGGCCACACGCTCACATTCGGCGATTCCACGGATGAGCAGGTGTTCGGGGTGCGTTTCGCCGGCCAGGGCGCGGCCCGTCTGTTCAACGGGCGGATCGTGCAGGGGCGGCGCTCCGGGGACTACAGTTGCGCGGTCCGCAGCAGCGGCCGTCCCTACCCCACCGAGATCGCCGGGATCAGCACGGATGTCCACCTGCGCTGCGCCTACCCGGTCAATTTCCTCAATCAGGCCGTCCAGCTCGACCTTCACCACTGCCACCTGTACAGCCGGGTGGTCGAACTGCAGAGCCGCCATTACCCGGGCAACGCCCTGCTGCGCGTGGCCCTCGGCCCCGCGGGCGGTATCCACATCCACGACAACCTTCTCACCGAGGGCTGCCATCGGGCCATAATGCTGGAGGAGGACGGGCCGGACATCGAGATCGACCACAACGACATCCAGCACCACATGCAGTTTGTCAACGGCTACGCGATCAACTCGGTCCGCGGCGCGGACATTCACCACAACCGGATCACCAGCACCGGGCGCGGGATCCACCTGACCGCGCCCGAGGTGAAAGTCCACTCCAACTACCTCGACCTGAAAGGCCATGTCGACCTGGATGACATGCCCCAAGACTCACGGCCGTTCCAGTTCCGCTATGTCGAGCTGCACGGGATCAAGTTCGAGGAGGCCAGCGCCACCGCCTGCCAGGTCTACGACAATTTCGTCCGCATTGTCCAGCACCTGCCCGTGGACTCGGAGGGACGGGGCGACCCGCTGGACAAGATCGACAACGGCGTGTTTGTCCGCTCCACGGCCGCCGTGGTGAGCGGCACCGGCCTGAGCGACCCGAGCCAGAAATGGGAGCCCGGCCGCTGGACCGGTTATCTGCTGAAATACAGCCCGGAGCTGCCTGCCGCGCGGATCAGCGGCAATGATGAAAACTCGCTCAGCGCAACTATCACCGGCGCGGCCGCCGGAGAATACTCGATCTACATGCCCTGGACCTACGTGCCCGCCACCCCGCTCAACATCGCCTGCTACGATCCCAACGCCAAAAACGAGGTCTGGGGCAACACCTTTGTCGCCCTGACCGAATACGCACAGCCCCGTCACGGCGACTACGGCGACTCGGGGGAATGGGCCAGCCCGCTGATGTTCGTGGAGATGAACCACGGGGCGGCACAGAGCGGCGGCTACTCGATCCGCATCCGGGACAACACCTTCATCTCGAACGATCTGTTCCTCAATTCCAGCTACGAGGAGGTCAACATGACTGTCCTGCTGGAGAACAACCGTTTCGAGTTGGTGGACAGCCCGCCGCGATTAGCCCGCACGAGCCGTTTCCGGGGAGTGGGCGCCGCACTGGAGGCAGTCGCGCGGGGTAACGGCAACGAGTTCAGCCTGGCGCAAGACTCGCTTGACCTTGACCTCAACCGCGACAGCCGCCTGTCCCTGGCCGATGTGCTGAAATTCCTGCTCCTGGCCTGGACCCAGCCGGTCAACCCGGAGTTGGATTTCGACCGGGACGGCCGCGCGACTCTGGCGGATGCCCTCTGGCTGAGCCGCCAGATTTTCAGCCGCAGCAGCCGTTAGAGCAGGCCTGTGTCAGCGGGACCGTTCCTGGCTCCATCAGCTTCAGCCCCTCAGCCGGCTTGAGCCTTGCGCCGGTCACAGTCATTATATATAATTACAGTTCTGAAGACGTGTTGCTCTTTGCAGAACGCGCCATACGGGTAGGTGTTTTAGGTGTGGACGGTGCCATAAGCCTGTAATTGACCTTTCGACAAAGCTTGCCCCTATAGCTCAGGTGGATAGAGCAGCGGTTTCCTAAACCGTTTGCCGGGTGTTCGAGTCACCCTAGGGGCACCATTTTTCAGGCCGGCCCAACGGCCCGAAATTTCTATGCCCGGAATCCATCCGGACACGAAGCCCCGGCACCCGAGTCGG
>JAJFUG010000087.1 GCA_021372515.1 bacterium | reverse complement strand
GGTAACCCGGAGTTCACGATCCTGCCGGACCGGGCCTATGACCGGATACAATTCACCCCGGAGCTGGAGCATGCGGCAGCCACGGCGCGCTGTGTCTGTTTCGGCACACTGATCCAGCGCACAGCGTCCAGCCGGGAAACCCTGCACAGGCTCCTGGACAGGGCCGACAGCGCCCTCAAATTCCTGGACCTCAACCTGCGGCAAGGCTGCTACAGCCAGCAGACCGTGACCGCGAGCATGCGTCGGGCGGACATCCTGAAATTGAACGCTCACGAGGCTTTGGAGGTGATGGAAATGCTTGGCTGGAGCGGCCTCGACCTTCCCGCTTTCTGCACGCGGAGCCTGGAGGAGCTGGGGCTGACCGCCTGTGTGATCAGCCTGGGCGCGAGCGGCGCATTGGCTGCGGCGAGGGGAACTCCCGGGGTGCTGTATTCGCCGGGTTATCAAGTAAAGGTGCTGGACACGGTGGGCTCGGGGGACGCGTTCAGCGCGGGGTTTCTCGACGCCTGGCTGCAAGGTTGCGCGCTGGCCGAATGCTGCCGCCGGGGGAACCTGCTGGGGGCGCTCAACTGCGCGCGCCGCGGGGCCACCGGGCCGATCACGGAACAGGAAATCCGGGCTCTGGCTGAAACGGGAGCGGAGCGGCAGATATTCCAGGAGGAGTACAGGCAGCACCTTCAGCTTTAGCCGCTCCCGCACCAGGGCGGCCACAGGGGGCCGCCTCTACAGTTTCACTTAAGATGGCTCTGGAACCGCCTGTATAGAAACGGGCGCCGGAATATCTCCGGCGCCCGTTTCTATTAAAATTTTTATATCACCTACCAGCGTAAAACCTCGTGCTCCACGATGTCCTCGAACGCGCCAGGGTCGCCCTTGGCCGGGCCGTAGAACACACTGCCGCCGAACGTGGTCAGGAATATCTTGTCCGGGTGGTGCGGGTCGAACACCGGACGGTGGCCCCACTTGAAATTGTAGCCGCCCAGACGGGCCCAGCTCGCGCCGTAGTCCTCGCTGCGGAACGCCGCGCTGTCGAAGGTGTTGATAATGACCACCGCCGGGTTCGCCGGGTCGACCGCCGCGGCGTAGACGTGCGCGTCCTCGTCGAACACCCGCTCCCAGCTCGCGCCACCGTCCTGCGTGCGCAACAGCCCTCCGTTACGCTCCACTCCCTCCACCGGCGCGGGCCAGCAGCTCAGGTACATGCGCTTGGGGTCCTGCGGGTCGACCACCAGGTCGTTGGGGGCATTTACCCCTGGCAGCAGCGGGACCTGTTTCCAGCTCGCCGCGCCGTCCCGGCTCACATACAGCCCGCCGTCGATATAGCCCCGGCCCTCGATTCCGCCTCTGGCGATCAGCAGGAACAGGCTGCCATCCGGCAGGCGCTCCATGCGCCAGGCGTTGAGGTTCTTGTCCGAAAGCCCCTTGTTCATCAGCTTCCAGTTCGCCCCGCCGTTTACTGACTTGAACACGCCTTTGCCGAACCCGCAGACATAAAGCGTGCGGGCCTCGGCCGGGCTATCCGGGTCGAGCAGCACGTGCGTGCAGACCGTGTTGGCGGGCATCCCGTCGGTGACAGCGCGCCAGGACTTTCCGCCATCCTCCGAGAGCGCCACTCCGCCCTGGAAACGGCTGAAATCGCCGCGGAACATCTTGGGCCGGGGAAGATCGTGAGCGTTGCCCCAGACCGACCAGATTTTGCCCTGCACCTGCGGATCGAAAGTCAGCCAGTAGCAGGTGTTGATCCAGGGGCCAGGCACGCCTTTCAGGCTGTGGATCCAGCTCTCGCCGCCGTTCAGGCTGTGGAACAGGCCGATGTCGGTGTAGCTGATAAAGCAGTGCAGGCTGTCGAAGGGGTCGAAATGCACGCCGTAGCAGGTGGTGACATCCAGGCCGCGGCTGGTCCAGGAGCCATCCTCCAGCTTGCGGCTGTAGACCTGCTCCCACCACTTGCCGCCGTCCATTGTGCGCTGGCTGGTGCCGTAATCCGTGCCGTAGCAGATATTGGGATCGGTCGGGCTGACTCCCAGGCAGATCGGCGCTCCGGCCCAGGAGGGCCCGTAGGTCTCGTCCATCCAGCCATCCGCATGGTTCTTCCCCACCACGCCGTCATCCGTGGCCTGGTAGGCCCACTGCCAGCTGGCGCCGCTGTCCGTGGTCTTGAGGATGCCGAAATAAGCCAGGGAGCCGCTGGCCGGGAACCGGTTGCAGGAAAGATAGGCCACTGCCGGGTTGGATTCGCAAGTGGCCAGGGTGGAGAAATTCGCCATTCCGGCTGGCGGGGTGAGGTTGCCCGCAGCCGCGACCCAGGTCGCCCCGCGGTCATCCGAGCGGAAAACCGGAGTTGCGGGGGCGGCCCCGCCCGCGCGACGGTCCCAGCCAGCCAGGATATAGATTACGCTGCCCTTCGCCCCCTTGCCGCAGTCCGCGGCCTGGCTGAACGGCGCCGGCAACGGGGTGTGCTCGCCGCTGCCGTCCGGGCGCAGGCGCGCGGCCTCGCGCTCCGAGACCGCGGTCACCTCGCCCGGCGCGCTGTCCCAGATCCCGGGTGCGATGGCCCGGATTGTCCGGCCGGACACTTTACCCAGCAGCTGCCAGCTCGCGCCGCGGTCAGCAGAGACAAACACCCGGGCGCTGTCCTGGCTCTCGCCCTGCGGGCCGCGGCCGCCCTCGCCACGATGGAAGGCCGGAGAAAGCCCGACATAAATCCGGCGGCTGTCGGACGGGTCCACCCGGACCAGTTGCAGCGCGCCGTCCGGCATACCGTCCGTGGTCTCGAAAAGCTGGTCGGCGTGGTCGCCCAGCATGCGCTCGGCTGTCACGTTGCCCGGGGCGGGCCAGACCAGGTGCCAGCGCACGCCGCGGTCCTCGGAGCGCCAGAGCGCCGAGCGGGTGCAGGCGTAGACCGTGTTGGGCACGGAGGGATCGAACTCGAAATCCTCCACCACGGTGCGCAGGTTGAACATGCGCCAGCTCCTGGCCCCGTCATAGGTGACATAGGCGCCGGTCATGTCGCAGCGGATGAACACGTTGTTCGAGTCGGACGGGTTGACCGTGGGGATGAACTGCCCACCGCCGCCGCCGGGGCCGATCACGCGCCAGGCCGAGACCGGGGCCGCCGCCGCAGGGGCCGCCTCCTGGACCTCGGGCTTCTGGCCGCAGGAAAGACCTATTAACGCGACTGTCAGAGAAAGGGCGACAAGGTTTATATAAGTTTTCATATACTCTTCCCACAGGTTGAATCTTGCAGATCGCTGTCCGCTCCAAAGCGGGACCCGGATGTCAAAGCGAAGGGGCGGGTATCGAGCCCGCCCCTCTGCACTTCATTCCACTATGCCGTCATCACTTGCCGTTCACCGTGGGCGCGCCGTGGAACACGCTTCCGCCGAACGTGGTGATGTAAATCTTGCTCGTGTCCTGCGGGTCGAGGACCGCGCGGTGTCCCCAGTAGAAATTGTACCCGTCGATCCGTCCCCAGGTGGCGCCCTGGTCATCGCTGCGGAACGCGCCGTTGTGGAACGTCACCAGGTAGACCCGGCCGGGCTTGGAGGGGTCGACCGTGACCGCGTAGACATAGGCGTGCGGGTCGTAGATCTGGCTCCAGGTGGCCCCGCCATCCTCGGAGAGCAGCACGCCGCCCTGGTTCTCGATCACCCCCTGCTCGCGCGCGCCGCCGAAATCGCCGGGGTCGAGGTCGGCCCAGCAGGCCAGGTAGAGCCGCTCGGGCCGCGAGGGATCGAACTCGATGGAGTTGGGGAAGCGCACCCCGGCCGGCAGAGTCAGCTTTTTCCAGCTCTCGCCGCCGTCGTCCGAGCGGTACAACGCACCGTCCACCAGGGTATTGGCCGAATCGCCGTAAGTGAGCGAGGGCGTGGCGACCAGGTAGAGCGTGCGGCTGTCAACCAGCTTGATCTGCCAGACATTCAAGTCCTGGCCCAGGCCGTTGTTCTTCAGCACCCAGCTCGCCCCGTCATCCGTGGACTTGTACACGCCCTGGCCGTAGACCGTGGCGTAGAGCACCCGCGCGCCGGCGGGCGAGGACGGGTCGAGGGCCAGGCAGGTGGTGGGACTGTTCTCGGGCAGGCCGTTGCTGGAGACCTGCCAGGTGCGGCCAGCGTCCTGGCTGACCGCCACGCCGCCCACGGCCCATTTTTCCCAGCCCGGACGGCGGATCATCTTGAAACGCGGGATGTCGTGCATCGCGGACCAGACCGACCACATGCGGCCCTGGACCGTGGGGTCGAACTCCATCCAGAAGCAGGTGTTCTCCCACTCGCGCGGGATGCCGTTGACCGAGCGCCGCCACGACCTGGCGCCGTCAAACGAGTGGAAATAGCCGATGTCAGTGTAGCTGATCGCGATGTGCTGCGGGTCGAAGGGGTCGAAATGCACGCCGTAGCAGGTGGTGACATCCTGGCCCCGGCTGACCACGGTGCTGTCGGGCAGATTTTTCGCATACAGGGCGGTCCAGGTGCCGCCGCCGTCCTCGGTCTTCATGGAGCGGTACCAGTCGGTGAAAATGGCGCGCTCGGGGTTGACCGGCGAAACCGAGGTGCAGATGGCCAGGACGAAATCGCGGGCGAAAGCCTCGTGGACCCAGGAATCCTGGATGTTGTCAGCTTCCTTGCCGTCGCTCACCCCGTACTGACCGCTGCCGCCGCCGGACCGGTAGACCCAGCGCCAGGACTTCCCGGCATCCGAGGTGCGGAAAATGCCGTAATAGAACCCCGGCTGCCCGCTTTCATTTTTCTGGACGTAGCGGCTGCAGACCAGGTAGGCGCTGCGGCTGTCGCCCAGGCAACTGGCGATCCAGGTGAACGAGGGGGCGTTGGCCGGGTCGGCCAGCGGGTTGCCGGCGACCACGTTGGCCGTGACCTCCTGCCAGCTCGCGGCGGCGTCCTCGCTCACGAACACCTTGCCGGGCATACGATCGCCCAGGCGGCCGGGGATGGAAACCGCCCAAAGCCTGAAAACACCGGGCTTGTCCGGGTCGACGCCGGCGGAGACCGAGGTCACCGCGCTCATCTCGTCCGGGTGCGGACGGCTCTCCACCTGGCCGCCCGTCTTGTCCCAGGCGTTCCAGGAGCGGCGGCAGAACACCACCACGCGGCCCGGATCGGACGGGTTCTGGAACAGGGCCAGGACCGGCGAGTCGAACTTGGCCCCCTCGCTCCAGGTCTTTCCATCATCCTGGCTCACGTACAGGCCGGCCGCGCCGCCGCTGCCGCGGCCGCCGTTGACCGCGCAGTAGATCTTCCCCGCGGTTTCCGGGTCGGCCAGGATCGAGGCCACCTCGCCGCCGGGGAAATTGTCGTTGGTCACCAGGTGGATATCGGCGTGGTCATCGTGGCGCTCGATGGCCTGGACCGCGGACAGGGCCGGGAACAGGATTTCCCAGCTCGAACCGCCGTCGCGCGAGCGGTAGAGGCCG
The DNA here is from genome assembly GCA_021372515.1 of bacterium. NCBI lineage: Bacteria > bacterium. Next base: position 16,057 of record JAJFUG010000087.1, on the reverse strand, counting down.
CGGCTGCCCACGTAGATGTCGTCGGGCTTGTTCGGGTCGAAAGCGAACGCCCCCACGCCGCCGGGGAAATTCAGCATCTGCCAGGATTCGCCGTTGTCACGGGTCAGGTAGCTGCCGGTCATGTCGCAGCGGATCATGATCCGCGAGGGGTCGGTAGGCGAAAACGCAGGGATGAACGTGCTGCCGCCGCCGCCCGGGCCGATCACCTGCCAGCCGGCGGGCACCGGGGCGACCCGGAACGGATCGGGTGTTACCGCCGGCCGCTGGGGCTTGGCGCACCCAGCTGAAAGAAGGGCGATAAGCGACAGGCTGACGGCCACAAGCGACCGGACTGCGTGTCTGAGCATAGCATTGCTCCTGGATGGGGTGGCTCGGGATCGGCCGTGCAGCACGGCCCGGGGGGATAGACAGGTGTCGGAATAAGCCGGATTAACAACTAATATCGATCAGCCTGGCCGTGACGGCAAGAAAAAACGGCTTATGCGGTGGAACTTCCCCCGGCGGCTCAGCGCTCCGTCCGGCGCGCCCGGCCCGGAACCAGGTACATCCAGGCCCCGAAAGCGGCCAGGACCAGGAAAAGGCTCAGGTTGACCAGACGGTCCCGGGCCGAGGCGGGAATAAGCAGGAAAGCCGCCACCATAAACGACATGAGCATGGCCATCGCGCCGACGAAACGGGCCATGGGCGAATGGTCGGCCACCTGCGGGCTGACCTCGCGCACGGCGTCCACCGGGGTGTCGAGCTTGGTGAAGAACGCCCCGATGCGGCGCTCATCCTCCGGGTTGTTGTGCAAGAACAAGCCGGTGGCGAAGAAGGCGCCCACCCCGATGAACAGGATGGTGAACACCGTGATCGCGAACGCGACCGGCTCACCGAACCCGGCCAGCCAGGCGTTGAGGGGTGAATAGAAGGCAAAGACCAGCGCGGCGGCGCCGCTGGTCACGAAAGAAACCAGTCCGGACCAGGCCGGGGGACGGCGGAACAGGAACCCCAGCAGCATCGGCGCGGCGAGCGGAGTGCCGGTCAGGGCCGAAAACTTGACCATCACCCGGAACGAGCCCTCGCCCACCGCGGCCATGCGCAGACCGATCAGGGTCGAGATCGCCCCCACGACAAGCGTGGCGGCCTGGCCCACCAGCAACAGAGTGCGGGGCTTGAACTCGCGCCGCGAAAGGCGCTGTACGATGTCACGGGTCAGCACGGCGGAGACCACGTTGTAAACACCCGAGACCGAGGACATGGCCGCGGCGAAAATGGCGGCCACCAGAAGGCCCAGCAGCCCGTGGGGCAACACCCGCGCCGCGATGGCCACGTAGGCGCCCTCGTGCGGGTTGGGCAGGGAGATGAGCTGACCCAGGTCGGGGAACAGCACCCGCGCCGCCATCGGCGGGACGGCCCAGATCACCAGGCCCAGAGTGAACAGCAGGGTGCAGGCCAGCGAGACCTTGCGCGCCTCGGCCTCGTCCCGCACGCTGAAATAGCGCTGGGCGATGGGGTTGGTGTTCTGGCCGTGGATCAGCAGGATCAGGTAGCCCACCAGCCAGTACCAGGGGTAATGCACGCTGGGGAAATGGAAATAGTTGGCCGGAGTGTCGTGAACCAGGGCCAGGGGGCCGTGGACCTCGATCAGCGCCAGCGGGATGAGCAGAAGGCAGATCGGCAGCAGGAACAGGAACTGGATCGTGTCGGTCATGCTCACGGCCCAGACCCCGCCCAGGATGGTGTAGAGCAGGATCACCAGGGCGCTGGCCCAGATGATCAGGAAAATGTCCAGCCCCAGGGCCGAGGAGATGAAAATCCCCAGCGAGTAGAGCACCACGCCGCAGTAGATGATGTACAGCGGGATGTAGGTCCAGCTCGCCACCTGATGCGTGGTCAGGTTGAACCGCTCCTCCAGGAATTCGAGCACCGTGGTCACCCGGCTGCGCCGCCAGAGCTTGGCAAAGACAAGATAGCCGGTGAAAATGGCGAGTCCGGTGAACCAGAGGATGACCGCCCCGGTGATGCCCTCCTGGTAGACCAGGCCCGCCCCGCCGGTGAACATGTAGCTGCTGAACGCGCTCATGTAGGCCGACAGCGCGGCGATCCACCAGGTCAGGCTGTTTCCGGCCCGGAAATAGTCGGAATCGCTTTTCATCCGCCCGGTGAAATACACCCCGATCCAGACCATCATCAGCATGTAGACGACCAGGACCAGGTAATCGTAGACGTTCAAGCTCTGCATGCCGTGCCTCGCTCTGGATGTGTGCATGTCCGGACCGGCCGGGAAGCCTCTGGCCCTTTGCCGAAAGCACAAGTATAGGCGCGCGCCGCGCATTCGGCAAGTCGCGTGAAAGGGTTCACGCAGGTGAACCCCTCGCAGGGCAAGGCCCGGGAATTGCTGAAAAAGAGGCGAAGCTGACCTTGCAGCCGTTTTTGTCTTGACGGACCGCAAGATAAGCCGTCCCCGCCGCAACTTACATTCTCATTTTCGTAAACACCGATTCCGGAATTGCGAATAACAGTACCACACTCCCAGCCGATCCGACCCCAGGAAAGGACAACCTCCATGAAGCTTAGAACTTTGTCCGTGCTGACCATTCTGCTCGGCCTTGCCCTCGCTCCCGCGCTGCAGGCGAAAACACTCCCGCTGGATGATTTCGAATCCGGCGCCTCGCTCGAGCGCTGGCAGGGCAAGCTTTCCCTGAACACCGAATACGTGGCCCACGGTGCGAAGAGTCTGAAAATCGACCTCTCCGACCCGCTCAGCCGTTTCCTGTTCACCGACAAGTTCTCTGTCGTCGACTGGAGCGCCTGGCAATGGCTCCGCTTCGATATCTACAACCCCTCCGGCACGGTGCAGATCGGCGAGATACAGATATTCGACGGGGCCACGGGCGGCGCGGAGGAGGCCGAGTTCCAGGGCACCTCCTACCGGGGCGAGAAAATCGTGCTCAACACCGGCTGGAACCATTTCCAGTTCGACCTGCACTCGCTGCGCCTGGAAAGCGGCGCGCGCAACCTTGACCTGAGCAGTATCCGCAGCCTGCGCCTCGGCCTGGGCGGGATAAGAGCCACGGCGCTTTACCTGGATAACATGCGCCTGAGTTCGGGCGATGAGGAGACCGCCGCCGCCTCGAAGGCCGGACCCTGGGACTGCCGGGTCACGGTGATCGACCGTTATGTCTACCCGGAGCTTTATGGCCCGGAGGACCAGCTAAAGCGTCCGGCCGAAATCCTGACCCTGCGCGAGACCGCCCGCCGTGAAGTGGAGCTCCTGCAGCGCGAGGTGGACGCCGCCAAAATGATGGGGTACGCGACGCTCTACTGGCAGATACCGCTGATCACGGCCCAGGTGGGGCTGGATATCCGCAGCAAGCTGGTCTGGTACCAGAGCCCGGAAAAGGAAAAGGAGATACTGGAGTACGTGATCCGCTCCTGCCGTGGGATGCGGGAAAAGGTGGACGGCCTGCTCAGCGGCCTGGACCGCGAGCTGATCGAGGAGCCGGAGGACGATGTCAACCCGCAGAAGTGGTACGTGCAACCCTATCCCAAGCTGCGCGGCCTTCCCCAGCGGGAGGGTTTCTTCCGGGACGCCGAGGGCAAGCCGCTGGAGGTGCTGGGGATGATGCTGGTCGAGCGCGGGCCCCTGCTCGACTATTTCGCCCCCTACACCCACCGTCTGGAAAGCTACACCGTGGGCGGCGGCTCGCGCTACAACATCGAGGAAAGCCCGGTCTACCGCGCGTTCCACAAGTACCCCGACACCCATCGCGTGGGCTGGGACGGCTGGTGCGGCCACCTGATCAAGGACCAGTGGTCCGAGGGCGGCAGGAAAGAGAACGTGGTGATCTGCCTGGAAAGCCCGCACATCAAGGAGGCGCTGAAAGAGTTCATGCGCCTGCATTACCTGGAATGGAAGAACAACCCGAACCTGATGTACAACATCATGGCCTACGAGCTGATGTATATCTGCTACTGCGACCGCAGCCAGCAGATGTTCCGCGACTGGCTGAAAGCGAAATACGGCGCTCTGGACAAGCTCAACGCGGTCTGGCGCACGGATTACAAGTCATTCGACCAGGTGCGCGCCCCGGAGACGAAAAACGCTGCCCCCCTGCCGGATGTCAACCGCGCCGCCTGGTATGACTGGGCCCTGTTCAACAACCGCCGTTTCACCGACCATCTGGTCTGGGTCAAGCAGGAGATGCTCAAGCTCGACTCCACGGTGGCGATCTGCGCCGGCGGCACCAGCAGCATGCTCTCCGCCTCCAACAGCACCACCGGGATCGACGAGGAGCTGATAATCAACGAGGTGGATGACGTGATCCTGAACGAGTCGGGCCACAGTTGCATCTTCAGCGACCTGCTCACCAGCCTGAGCGAGAAGAAAAAAGCGATGGTCGACCCGGAGATGAGCGGCGGCCCGCACGGCACCCTGCTGCAGTTCCTGCACGGCAAGAGCGCCATCGGCAAATGGTGGTGGGCGCGCACGGTCAGCCGGGAGTACCACTCCATCGACGGCTCCTCGTTCCCGCAGAGCTGGGAAGTTTCGCTGGCGGACGTGGACGAGATGTTGCGCCTGGGCCTGGATGTGCGCCGTTTGAGTGGTGAGATCGCGGAGTTCTCGCGGCCCGAGCCTGAGCTGGCGATCCTGTACTCCAAGACCAGCATCCTGCAGGTGCCGCCCGAACTGGCCGGCGCCGGGCGCACCCCCTACCTGGAGGCCCTGGGCAAGGCCTGGGAGGGCGCGCGGTTCCTGGGCTGCCGGGTGGGATTCGTCTCAGAGAAGCAGGTGCTGGAGGGCAAGCTCGGCAAGTTCAAGCTGCTGGTCGTACCGGCTGCCAAGTACATCCCGCCCGAGGTGGCCGACTCGGTGGCGGCCTATGTCCGTGCCGGCGGCACGGCGCTGGTGATCCCGGAAAGCTTCCTGTTCGACCAGTACGCCCACGAGAGTGACCGTCTTGGCGGCTTCGGCCTCAAGGTGCAGTCGGTGAGCCTGCCCGAGCGCCTGGGCCGCGGCGAGAACGTGCGCAACTACGACATGAGCACCTCGCAGAACGTGGTCTACGGCAACGCGCGCAACGTGATGCAGACCGCGGGCAAGGACATTTTCTCAGGGACAGCCCCGGTCAGCCTGGAGGCCGAGGGCCTGCTGCAGCGCCTCGACCCCGGCGCGGGCGAGGTGCTGGCCCAGCTTCCGGACGGCAGCCCGGGACTGGTCCTGGAGCGTATCGGCTCGGGACGGCTCTACTACCTGGCCTCGCCGCTCAACCCGGACGGCTACCACAGCCTGTTCGAGCCCCTGGCCCGGCTGACCGGGCTGAACCGTCCGGTCACCGCGGTCGCGGCGGATGGCTCCCTGCTTACCGGAGCCGAGGTCCGCGCGGTGGAGCGCGGCTCGGACTACCTGGTCTACGCCTGCAACCTGGGCGGCAAGGCGCTGGAGTTCGACCTGAAAGGCGCCTCGTCCCTGGGCGCGGTGACTGACCTGCGCAGCCTGGAAAAACTGCCCGGCGCGCGCGTGACTCTCGCCCCCTGGCAGGAGACTATCTTCCGGGTGGAAAAAGGTCACTGACACTTCGGCGGCGATTGAAACACTGAGGTTCCGGATCGAATACCCGGACTTCACTCATTCAACGGACTGGGGACCGATATGAAAAGTTGTATATCACCTGCCATCCGTATCCTGTTCCTGGTCTGGCTCACAGTGGCCGGTTGCGGCCAGGGCCGGGGTGATGTCCTGGTGCTGGATGATTTCGAGGGTCAGGAGTCCCTGGCCCGGTGGCACGGCCCGGTGAGCCTGAGCGCAGACAGCGCCACCCACGGCAGCGGCTCTCTCCGGTTGGACCTGGGCGAACGATCGAGCCGCATCCTCGAGAGCGAGTCTCTGCCCAAGGACTGGTCCGCTTACGATTACCTGCGTTTCGACATTTTCAGCCCGCAGGAAAACGTGCGTTTCGGCACGTTCTGGATTTTCGACGAGCTGGGGGACGACGAGCAGGCGGAAACCTACGGCCAGAGCTACCGCGGCACGCAGCGGCTGTTCATCAACCCCGGCTGGAACCACTACGAGTTTCAGCTCAAGAAAATGATGGTCGAGAACAACGACCGCCCGCTCGCCCTGGACCGCATCCGGCGTTTCCGCCTGGAGTTCGGACGGATCGGCGGGACACTTTACCTGGACAACCTGCGCCTGGTGCGGGGAGAGGAAGATCCACAGAGCGCCTCGCGGGTCCAACCGCGCGACTGCCTGGTGCTGGTGGACAACTCAGAGGTCCGCAGCCGCCTGGCCACACCGTTCGACAAGCTGGTCCCAGAGCCGGAGATTGCCATCCTCAGGGAAAAGGCCGCCGCGGCCGTGGACCGCCTGAACGGGGCGGTGGAACGCGCCGAAAAAGCCGGCTGGTTCTCGCTCTACTGGCGTGTCCCGCTGATCACCGCCGGGATCGGCCTTCAGGACCGCCGCAAGCTGGTCTGGTTCCAGAGCGAGCGCCGGGAGAGCGAGATACTGGAACACATCGTGACCTCGTGCGGCCGCGCCGCGAATGAGATCGACTCGCTGCTGGCCTCGGGCGCGGCTGTCCCGCCGCTGGAGCAGCAGGCGCGCTACGCCAGGCCCTATCCCCCGCTCAAGGGCCTGCCCATCCGGGACGGGTTCTTCCGCTACGACAACGGCGACCCGGTGATCCTGTACGCCATGCACGGCCATATCGGCCGGGAGCTGCGTCAGTATTTCGGGCCCTACGACCATGTCCTCGAAAGCTACACCGTGGGCGGGGCCTCGCGTTTCAACGTTGAGAGCACGCCGGTCTACGCGGCGTTCCACAAGTACCCGGACACGCACCGCGTGGGCTGGGACGGCTGGTGCGGCCACCTGATCAAGGACCGCTGGTCCGAGGGCGGCCGGATCGAAAACGTGGTGATCTGCCTGGAAAGCGAGCACATGAAAGAGGCGATCCTCCAGTCCATGAAGCCCGCCGCCGACAACTGGCTGCGCAATCCCGACCTGCTCTACAACATCATGGGCTACGAACTGATGTACATCTGCTATTGCGACAAAAGCCAGCAGATGTTCCGTCAGTGGCTCAAGGACAAGTACGCCTCGCTGGAGAAAGTCAACGCGGCCTGGGGAACAGCCTATGCGGACTGGGACTCGATCCGGGCGCCGGAGTGCCGCAACGCCGCACCGCTGCCCGATATCAACCGCGCGGCCTGGTACGACTGGGCCCTGTTCAACAACCGGCGCTTCACCGACCACATGAAATGGATCAAATCCGAGATGCGCAAGCTCGACCCGGTGGTCCCGATCTGCGCCGGAGGCACGAGCAGCATGCTTTCGGCCAGCAACAGCACCACCGGCATCGATGAGGAGTTGATCGTGAACGAGGTGGACGACGTAATCCTCAACGAATCGGGCCACTCGCTCATTTTCAGCGACCTGATGCCCTCGCTGGCCGACCGCCGTATGGTGATGGTGGAGCCGGAAGCCGGCGGCAACGTGCACAACACCCTGCTGCATTTCCTGCACGGCAAATCCACCCTGGCCAAGTACAAGTGGGACTCGGCCAACCCGGAGTACCCGAGCGGCGGGTCGAGTTCGGTGCTGACAAGCTGGGATATCTCGCTCGGTGACATCGATGACATCCTGCGCCTGTCGCTGGACGTGCGCCGCCTGAACCGGGAGATCGCGGCTTTCTACGGGCCGGAGCCTGAGGTGCTGCTGCTGTACTCGAAAACCTGCATCATCCAGGTGCCGCCCGACCTCCACCAGGCCTGGTCAACCCCCTATCTCGAAACCATGGGTAAAGCCTGGGAGGGCTCGCGTTTCCTGGGAGCGCGGGTGGGGTTCGTGACCGAGCGCCAGGCCCTCTCCGGCAAACTCGACCGCTGCCGCCTGCTGATTGTCCCGGCGGTCAAGTACCTGCCGCCCGAGGTGGTCCAAGCCGTGCTGAGCTACGTGGAGCGCGGCGGCACGGCGCTGGTGATCCCGGAGAGTTTCCTGTTCGATCAGTATGCGCGGGGGAACGACGGGCTGGCCGGCCTGGGGCTCAAGGTGAAAGGAGTCACCCTGCCGCCGGTGCTGGGCCAGGGCGGGATGGTGAAGAACTATGACCAGAGCTACAGCCAGACCCTCCTGTACGGCGAGGTGCGGCGTGAAATGACCACGGAGAAGGCGGACATATTCGCCGGCCAGGCGGTCAGCCTGCAGGCCGAGGGCCTGGTGCAGAGCCTGGACGCCGGGAGAAACCGGGTGCTGGCGCGTCTGGATGACGGCGCCCCGGGGCTGGTTTTGGTGACGCGCGGCAAGGGACGTCTCTACTACCTGGCCGCCCCACTGGAGCCGCTGGCCTATCACAGGGTGCTGGAGCCGCTGGCCGCAAGTGTCGGCCTGGCCCGCCCGGTGCTGGGCGTGGGCGCGGACAACTCCCTGGTGACCGGCGCGGAGGTGCGCGGGATAGAATACGACGGTGGCTGGCTGGTCTACGCCAGCAACGTGGGGGACAGTCCGGTCGAGTTCGACCTGAAAGGCGAATCCCCGCTGGGCGCGATCACCGACCTGCGCCGCCTGCAGAAATTATCGGGTACGCACGTGAAACTCGGTCCCTGGGAGGAGACCATTTTCCGGGTGGAGAAGAAGCAGTAGGACCGGGGGAAGGAATACTTATGTTTTAATTTGTATATGGGGCGCGGCAAGCCGCGCCCCTGCATTTTTCTGCTGGTCCGTCTGCGTCTTATGCTGACTCGATATCATCAATCTGTTATCATACCATTCCTGCTTTCGTTTCGGCGAAGACAGCAAAGCCGGCGTGGGCCGTAATTGGGATGAAATCAGCAATAATTACCCTTAGTAAAAGTTTTTGGAAGGCGAGTGGGGGTCTGGGGGCGGGAGGGAACCTTTTGCAAAAGGATCCCTCCCGCCCCCAGACTCACGGTCTCACTGCGGCGGCAGGCCTATGCGCCAGAGTTCCAGGTCGGACTGGTAGAGCAGGGTGTCGGGTGCGACCTCGTAGATCGTGCCGTACGCGCTGCGGTCGCCCAGGTCCGAGATATCGATTGTCTGCCAGGACTCACCAGTTTTGTCGCGGCTGAGCGCCAGGCGGCAGCGCCGGCGGTGGTCGCCGCTGGAGAAATTGCGCCAGTACTGCTCGCGGTCCACCGAGTCGGGCGGCTGGGCCATCTCGCCGAACGCCAGAGCCAGACGGCCATCCGCCAGGCGCAGCAGGTTCGGGTCCACCCCGGCCGGGCCCAATCCTTCGGGAACACGCGGCTCGCTCCAGGAGCGGCCCTCATCCGCACTCCAGACCGCCACCAGTGGCGTGAAATGCCCGGTGCGGATTATCCCTAACAGGCGCCCGTCCTCCAAGCGCACGATACTCCACTCGTTGTAGCCCTCGCTGTCATCCGGGTGCGCGCGTTCGGGCACAGCCACGCTCGACAGGTAGCGCCAGGTGCTGCCGTTGTCGGTGGAGCGGGCGACAAAAGTGCGCAGCTTGAACTTTGATTCGATCTTGCTCTGCGGGTTGGTGGGCGCGATCGAGTCCGCCTCGAAATTACCGTACATCGCCGCCAGCAGGGAGCCATCCTTGAGCTCCACCACCCCGCGGTGGAAAAACAGCCCGGCCCACAGCTCCGGAGTGCCGAAATCCACCCGGCCAGCCTCGGGGATAACCAGAAGCGTCTTTTCTTCGCGCAGGGTTTTCAGCTCATCGGTCGAGCGCCAGATACGTCCTGCGTAAGTCCCTCCGGTGTCCGTTTCGACCTTGTTCATCAGGCCCAGGAACAGGCCGGGACGGTAGAAAAAGGTGTTGATCTTGGCCTCGTTCAGGTCGGTGGGCAACCAGGGCGGCTCGGAATCGGCGCGCACCACCACCCGGCTGCCCCGGTCGGTGATCTTGAAAAAGCCCAGCAGGTGTATATCGCCGTCCGGGGTGCGGAACGAACGGGCATAGCGCGCCGGGCGCGAGCGGTCCAGGCGCAGCGGCGTGATCTGCACCTGAGCCGCAGGTCCGCTCTCCGCGGCTCTCATCCCGGCGGGCAGCAGTGCCGCGGCAGCCAGGGCAGCCAGACAGAATCGCATCTTCATGCTCGCCCCCCATTACAATAATTTATATACCAACTGGAAACCGCTCACTTCTTCAGGGTCAGAGTCAGCGTCGTGTCGGCTTTCAGCTCGACCTTGCGTTTCACGCCCCCGCAGGTGACAGTGTAAGGCGAGCTCTCGGCTTGTTTTCCACCGGAGAAAGCATATTCCTGCAGCTCGGTGCTCAATTCTCCCCGGCTGTCCGTACGCCCGGTGAAAACCACCTTGCCGCTGCGGTCGGCCATAGTCACCTCGCGCTCCGGCAGAGCGGTCCCGGCGGGCCCCTCGACCCGCAGTTTCAGGGTCCAGTACACAATGTAGCTGTGCGCCTGGTCAGTCGCCTGCACCCCGAACGGCGCGCCCTGGATCGTGTTGGAGCGGAACTCGATCCCGGTGGCTATGCAGTCCTCGCGCGGCATCCAACCCATGCGGACCGGTTTCCAATCGACCGGCGCGCCTGCCGCGCGGATGAGGGTGTTCTCGCGGAACACTACCTGATGTGCTCCGCCGTAGGGCGAGGCGACCCAGATCGGCGGGACATTGGCGCTGATCCGGTTGCGGAAGAATTCGCCGCCGATTGTGCCGCCGCCCACGTAGAACGCCGCGGCCTCGGCCCTGGGCCCGGCTTCCGGGTTAAGCTGGGTCACCGTGATCTCGTTGCCGAAAAAGTAGTTCGGCCCGCCGCTGGCGCTGTAGAACACGGCCCAGGCCATGGGGATATAGCCCTCGTAGCGCAGGTAGGCCCGTCCGGTGATAGTCATCCGGTTGTTGTAGACCCGGTTGCCCCAGCAGCCTGCCTCCTCGCCGGGAGCGGCGTTGTAGTCGGCGATGCGGATCGCGGTGGTGCTGTATTCCTCGTGCCCGTACTCGCAGGTGGGAGGGGCGGCCTGGATGATGAAATCGTTGTCGAAGATGTCGATGAACTTGTGCCGGAACACCTCCAGCCCGGAGCCGATCTCGGGCTCGAAACGGTTGGCGAACACCTTCGAGCTGTCGCCGCGGGCCATCACGCAGTAGTGGTTGGTCACTGTCTGGCGGTTGACGAACAGGTTGTGGTGTATGGATGAGTGCGGGCCCAGGAAATTCAGGCAGCCCTGGCCGCCGTAGAACTCGCAGTAGCTCAGCTCGGAGGGCTCGCTCCCGCGCAGCACCACGGCGTGCTCGCTCACGTGACGGTTGATTATGAAGGGTGTGTCTATGTCGAAGCGGCAGTCGGTGAGCGTGCCCTGGGGCACATCCACCGCAGTGGCGTTGATCCCCTGGTTGATCACGCGCACGTTGTCCAGGATAACCTTGACCCCGGAAGCGGTAGACTGCACGCCCCAACTCAGGACACCCCGCGCGGCGCTGCGGATCACGCCGTTGCGAATCGTTACAGTGCCTCCGGTGGCGCGGGGAAGGCTGTCCAGCGGCTCGACAGTCCCAGGCTTGGTGAGGTCGAAGAAAGCCACCGGGTCGCCCTCGTAGAGCTGGTCGTTCTGGGCCCAGGGCCGCGTGCCGCCGATCACGGCCACGCCCACATCCATGGCCGGGCGGATGTCGATCTGGTCCACCAGGCAGTCGGTGAGTGCTTTGACCCGCACCCGGTAGCGCCCGGCGGGGAGGCCCTGCAGATGGGCGGTCACAAACCCGCCGCCCAGGCGCGGGCCGCGGTCCTCGGTGGGGCAGCTCACCCGCTTGCTGTCGCCGTAAATGGTTTCCACCCGCACCTCGGCGCCGCTCGAATCCTCCACGTAGAGGCTCACCCGCATGTCCATCTTCGCCACCCCGCACATGGCCAGGTAGGAGCGCCCGGCCAGGGGCAGTTCCACCCAGCCGGAGACTATCTGGTCCCCTGCGGCGAGGCTCAGGATTTTCTTCCCGATGAAGATGTGCACATCCTCCGTGTTGACCACCTTAGCGCCCGGGGCCTGCGAGAAATCCCAGCCCTGGCCGCCCTGTTCGAACCCGTAGTCCGGCACGTGGCCGTAGCCGCAGTCGGCGAAAGTGAGCGTGTACCCGTTCAGGTCCAGGACCACATCCTCGCCCAGGATAAACCCGGTCACGGGGCTCGACACATCGCGGTCCAGCATGTAGGTGGTCCCGGCCCGGGCGTAGAAGCCGGGAGCGCTTACCGCCACCGCCCCTGGCGGGACCGGACAGTGACCGGACGGGCGGTAGAAAGCCCTGGCCGGCGCCGCCGCCAGAGCACAAAGGCCGACAAGCAGCAGAACTCTACCCGGAAAAGACATCGAACCTCCAGGTCGCTATATTAAAATTATTATAAAACGATCGCACCGTGGGAAAGCAATCCAGCAAATAGCTCGTAGGGGAGGGTTTTAAACCCTCCCCTACCTCTCGCAACCTTACCATCCTTGATTCCAACCCTATTTCAGCGGCGGGGCCAGATAGTCCTGGACATCCAGCCAGTGCGCGCGCATGATCGCGGTCTTCTTGTGCAACTGCTCGATCAGGTTAGGCCCGAGAAGGAACGTGTCCTCGTAGCGCGGGTCCTTGGCGCGTGCGGTCATCTCCAGGCCACCGTCCTCCAGCAAAGCGATCAGCTCGTTGGTGTTGTCGAACTCATCCCGCATGATCGCGTTCCACTCCAGGTTCCCCGGGTCGCCGTCCCAGCTTGCCTCCTTGGAGGGCACGCGCGGGGCTCCCGCCAGGATCGTGGCGTATTTGTCCCTCAGAAGCTGGGCGTTGTAGAAATTGTGGATCGAGCGGACTTCCGAAGCCCACATGCGCAGGCTGAGGCCCATTTTCTTCAGGAAATCCCCCTCCGGGGCGCCCTCGAGGTTCTGCAGAGTACGTCCGGCGCGGTCGGCCATGGAGAGCGCGCGATGCAGGGCGCCGTTTTCCCAGGCCAGGCCGTCGTGCATCCGCCCACCGTGGAAATCGATGTAGTCCATGCGGGCTTCACTCTCGCGCGGGTTGAACACGTAAGGCAGGAAATAGGCTTCCTCATCTTTGGTCAGCAGCTCGGGCTTGATCACCAGCGGTCGGGTGAGGTGGCGCATCGACACGCCGCAGTAGAAATTGCTGTACCCGCCGAAACTGCCAACCAGGGCGTTTTTGAGGCTTATGGCCTGGTTCATGTCGTAGAGGGCCTGGAACACCTTGTCGCGGTTGGCCTCGCCGCCCCAGCGGCCGGCCAGCTCGCGCAGCTTGGCCAGACGGCTGTCGAGATCGTTTGTAGGATGGTCCATGCAGTCGGCGGCGATCTCCATCAGCTTGCCCAGGGCCTGGGGCGTGTCATCCCCGCGGCTGTACATGGCCGAGCAGCCGAACTCCAGCTCACGCACGCCGGGCCGCTGGAGACGCTCCATGGACTGGATCGCGCCCAGGACATCCACCAGGCCCAGGAACGGCCAGGCCTCGTTGATCATCGTGCCCACGCCCATGTGGGCCGGGTCGCTGCGGTCCATGAAGGTGTTCTCGGGCAGCAGCGGACGGACCACGTCCTCCTCGTTCTGCCAGAAATTCACGTTGCCCCAGTGCAGGGTGATATCGCCTCCGCCCTCGACCGCGCCGCGGTGGATAGCCAGGCTGATGTCGCGCACCCGTTCTCCGGCGTTGCGGCCCTTGCACTGCTCGGGCCCATTCGGTCCGGGATAGAGCGCTGCGGCCCAGCACAGTCCCGCACCCGCATCATTGGTGCCGGTGACCATCGCGGTCACGACCGGCACGTTGCGCTTGATCTCGGCCATCATCCAGGAGACCATCTCGCGGGTGTCCTTCTGGTCCAGGCACATGCTGAAAGCCTCGCCGGCTTTTAGGTTGCTGCGGCGCGGATGGTCGACGCGCGGGCCGCGGTACTGCGGGTATTTCTGGAAGAACGCCTCGGGCAGATAGTGTGAGTTCTTGCCCTCGAAAATCGCCTCCAGTCCCAGGCTCTTGACCACCTCGGCCCGCTCCAGCATCAGCTTGCGGTTGGCGGCCACGAACTGTGGGTCGATGAACGGGGCGATCTTCGGGTGCGGGTAGAACATCCAGGGCGCCGGGACGTAGCAGGCGTACTCGCGCCAGGGGCAGCCCCCCGGCGGGAACGAACGCCAGTCCTTGTCCGCCAAATCGCTGATCCCGATCTGCACCCGGCCGCGGCTCTTGAACGTGGCGGCCAGCTCGGCGTAGGGCTTGAACGACTGCAGGTCGTGCCCGGAATGGGAGAACATGATCACCAGGGGCTCGGCGCCCAGGCCGGGCGAGACGGCGAGCAGCGAAATAAGCAACCCCAGCACAGCCCCCAGCCTGACAGCTTTGGCGGCAATTCTCATCTCAAGTCCCTCCGCAAGGTTAGTCAATCGCCCAAGACAGAATATATAAATTATTATAATCTATTGTGCATTTCTTTCCTGCCACTGGGTTCCCTCGTCCATTCCCTCCGGGCGCGGGCCATAGACCGGCAGCGGGTCGCCCAGTTCGTAGGCTCCCAGGTCCGGGGCCTTGCCCCGGAACCGGTCGTTGACATTGGGGATCACGACACCGGCATCCACCGCGGCCGAACCGGGGGCCAGGCGAAGGTCGGCCGGTGCGCGGCGCGGGAACTGCGGGTTGGGGAACTCGGGCCGCTGGGCGAACACGCCCAGGTCCACCTGCACGGCGTGTTTCTCCGGGGTCAGGCGGCGAAGGTCGGCCAGGCTCTCGATCCGGTTGCGGCCGAGGAGGCCCTCGAACGGCATGCCCTCCACCCCGAACCCGTCGTAGTCCATATCCGCAGTGGAGTCGGCGTGCGGGAAGAACACGGCCAGGCCGCGGCCGGTGCCGTAGCCGCCCAGCACCTCATTGCCCGGCCCGCCCAGGGTCAGGTTGTTGCGGAACATCACCAGAGAGGGGTTGTGCCCGACCATGAAACCGTCACCGCTCTTGACCACCGTGTTGTGCAGGATCACATCCCCGCGGCTGCCGCGCGCCAGCTTGAACGGCACGTTGATCGTGTTGTACATCACGTTGCGGATGAAGTAGCTGGGGCCGCCCAGGCCCGGCTGGCTGCTCAGGCTGATAAAGCAGTTGGTGATCCGGTTGCGCATGATCCGGGTGTTGCCGGCGGTGAAATCGGCCTCGATCGCGTCGTCGTCACCCAGTTCGATATCGTTGTTGTAGATGTCGATGCAGCGCTGGTCGTAGGCCCAGAGATCTTCCATCGTGGAGATGCAGTCGCGGTAGCCGGTCACCCGATTGTGGCAGATCACGTTGCCCGGGCCGGTCATCTCGATCCCCTCACCCACGCAGGAAACACTGTGCTCGTTGACACAGCAGCCCAGGGCCAGCGAGTCCCAGGGCATGTAGCCGGTGATCGTATTGTCGGCGATGTAGCAGTTCTCGGCGCCCGGACGGTCGGTGGCGACTATCCCGTGCGGGCCGAACACCTCGCAGCGCCGCACGGCCACGTCCTCGGCCCAGCGCAGCTCCACCGGCCCGTGGACAGTCACCCCTTCAAGGATCACGTGCTTGCGGCCTTGCAGGTCCACCTTCTCGAAATTGCTGTTGAGTCCGGGATGGCTGCGGTCGGAGCGGATGACGATGGGCCGGCCCGGAGCGCCGTCCTGCATGAGCTTGAACTCGCCGTACCAGCCGGGACCCAGCTCCAGGATATCTCCCGGCTCCAGCGTGGCGGCGACTTTCTCGAAATCATCGGGGCCGGCCTTTTTCACACGGGAGTCCGGGGCGGGACACGGCACAGGCCGGGTGGCGACAGTCAGCACGGTGTCGACCTTACCGCCGTCCGGGTCGCGCAGACTGAGCTTCAGCTCGTAGCGCGTGCCCGGCCGCAGGTCGAACACGCTGCCCGAGAGCTTGTTCTCCCAGAAGAAGATCGGCTGGGTGGCGCGGCTGTGTCCAGCCGGCACGCGACGCAGGGGCATGGCCGTATGCCAGTCGCTTTCGCCGGCCTGACGGTACGATATGTTGCAGACCGCATTGAGGTTGTCATCACCCTCGATCAGCCACTCGACCGCCAGGTTGGTCAAGGTGGGATAGGGCGTGGACAGCGCTCCCGGCCGGGTGGTGTTG
>JAJFUG010000086.1 GCA_021372515.1 bacterium | reverse complement strand
ACCAAGGTGGATTTCCGCGCCGAGTGGCGGCAGATGTTCAACGAAACCTGGCGCCAGGAGCGGGATTTCTTCTACAGCTCCAACATGCACGGCGTGGACTGGTCCGCGGTGCGCTCGCGCTACGCCCCGCTGGTCGAGGCGGCCCAGCACCGGGACGACCTCAATTTCATCCTGGGCGAGATGGTGGGCGAGCTGTCCTCGGGCCACACCTACGTGGGCGGCGGAGATTACCCAGCGGTGGAGCGGGTCCGCTCCGGCCTGCTGGGGGCTGAGTTCAAGGCCGAGGGCGGCCTGTGGCGGCTGAGCCATATCCTGCCGGGCGAGAACTGGAAAGACTCCGGCCGCAGCCCGCTCACCGAGCCGGGCGTGAGTGTGGCCGCAGGGGATTACCTTCTGGCGGTAGACGGTGCGCCGGTCACCACCGCAACCGATCCGTATGCGCTTCTGGAAGGAAAAGCCGGGCGCACGGTGGCGCTCACTTTCGGCAAGAGCCCCGACATCGCCAAGGCCCGTTCGTTCCTGGTCAAGCCCATCGAGGATGAAATCCCGCTGCGCTATCAGGAGTGGGTGGAGCGCAACCGCGCTCGGGTGGACTCGCTGAGCGGCGGCCGTCTGGGCTACCTTCACATTCCCGACATGGGCTTCGAGGGCTTGAGCGAGTTCGTCAAACGCTACTACGCCCAGATCGACAAGCAGGGGCTGGTGATCGACGTGCGCTACAACGGCGGCGGGTTTGTCTCGCAGATGATTATCGAGCGCCTGCGCCGGGTGCTGGGCGGGATGGACGCCCCGCGCAACGCCACACCAGAGACCTACCCCAAGGCCGTGTTCACCGGCCCCCTGGTCTGCCTGATCAACCAGTACAGTGCCTCGGACGGTGACATTTTCCCCTACATGTTCCGTCAGTACAAGCTGGGCCCGCTGGTCGGGCGGCGCACCTGGGGCGGTGTGGTCGGCATCCGCGGCTACAGCCCGCTGGTGGACGGCGGCTATATCACGCGGCCCGAGTTCGGCACCTACAGCGCGGATGGGAAGTGGGTGATCGAGAACCAGGGCGTCTCGCCGGACATCGAGGTGGACAACCTGCCTGAGGACATCCTCGCCGGGCACGACCCACAACTCGAAAAAGGCGTGCAACTGTTGCTGGACAAGCTGGGACCGAGCCCGGCCGGGCTTCCGCCGCGGCCGGCCTCTCCCGAGCGCTGAACCTAAAGCTGCGCCGCCGGGGTTGACATCCACCCGGCGGCGCATTTTATTTCGACATGGGCTTTATTCGAGGGACAAAGGGAGTTGGGCCGGGAAAATGATGGGGTGACTGGGAGGTTTTGTTTGCGTATGGTCCTGCCCGCGTATACGACCGGGCGGACACATGGGTCCGCCCCGGAAGGCGAAAAAAGAGACGCGGGGTGGGCTGGTGTGTTTTTGCTCCCCTCTAAGCAAGAGGGGTGGCGGCGTAAGCCGATGGGGTGTGTAACACAACGGGCGAACACAAGGTTCGCCCCTACGAAAGACCCAAATTTTCGAGAAAACGACAGTCCAGGTTGCGGCCCTCCGGCAATGCAACTGGTGACGGAAAAATGCCGAAGAATGTCGTAGGGGCGAGGCCTGCCTCGCCCGCAGGAAAAGTGATTGGGTGCGGCGTGACGTGCCCCTTACTAAAGGTATGGGGCCGATGGGCACGTATCCCGGCCCCGGCTGGCTTGGCTTATTTCACCGGGACGCAGGAAGGGCCTATTCAGAGCCTTGTATTGATCAGAGACAGCCTTGAGAGAGGATAAACCGGAAAGAAGGATGCGCAAAGTGGAGCTGACGATACTGCACAGGGTGCCGTTCAGCACGGATGCGGACAAAGTGCTCGTCCGCCTGGGGCTGGAGTCCGGCATGCGCGGCGAGATTGTCCCCCTGGTGAACGCGGCCCTGGGGCTGGCCTGTCCGCGCGCGGTCTGCGCCGTGGTCGCGGTGGGGGAGCGCGGCGGTGATTCGGTCGAGATCGCAGGGCAGGCTTTCCACAGCCACATCCTGACGACCAACCTGGCACGGAGCGAGCGGGTGGGCCTGTTTGTCGCCACCTGCGGCCGCGAGCTGGAGGCCTGGGCCGAGTCCTACCCCGACATGCTGCTGCGCTGGTGCGCCGAGGAACTCTGCCAACTCGCCCTTCACGCCGCCGTTAACGCGGTGGAGGAGCACCTGGACAGCCTCATCGACGGCCCGCGCCACGCCACGATGAACCCGGGGTCCCTGCCGGACTGGCCCCTGGAGCAGCAGGCGGTCCTGTTCAATGCCTTGGGGACTGTGGAACAGGCGGTCGGGGTGAGCCTCACCCCCTCGTTCCTGATGCGGCCG
The DNA here is from genome assembly GCA_021372515.1 of bacterium. Classification (NCBI taxonomy): domain Bacteria; species bacterium. The sequence continues at coordinate 18,086 of JAJFUG010000086.1, read as the reverse complement.
CGCAAGTCGGTGTCGGGCCTGCGGTTCGGCACGGAGAGCGCCTACTCCAACTGCCGTCTCTGCCCGCGTCTCGACTGCCCGGGACGGCGCGCGCCCTACGATGAGATGGAATACGAGCGCCGCTACGGCCGGGCGGATGCCAGCGCCCCGGCCTGCGCGCTCACCGGCGATCAGACCGCTTGTTGACAGGGAGCCGAGGATGCAACTGCCGATCCGGGTGAACATTCCGTTCCTCTGGGGTGATAAAGTCTTCGAGAAGAACGACTGGGGTGCGATCAATTTCCTGGTCGGGCCCAACGGCACGGGCAAGAGCGTGTTCGCCCGCGAGCTGATCCGCCGGTTGCCCCAGGCCGCGCCCGGCCTGCGCACCCGTTTCATCGCCTCCGACCGTCTGCGTGGCTTCGACCCGGCCCAGCGCAGCGAGAGTGCGGACAGCCTGATGCTGGAGGGCATCCGCTACGAGGACTACGAGCGCTGGCGGCGCGAGGGCGCCGAGTACGGCCTCTCCTCCGCGGCGCTGGTGATCCTGAAGGAAAAGCTGGATGTGCGCCTGCGCATCGAGGCCGCCCTGAGCCAGCTTTTCCGCCGTCGCCTGGAGCTGGTCGAGCGGGGCGGCGGGTTCGCCCCGCGGCTCAGCCGGATCGCCGGAGGCTGGGAGTACGGCCTGCGCCAGGATGAGTGCCACGGGCTGAAAGAGCTGATCACCCTGCTCACGTTCCTGTACGATGACGAGTTCAACTGCCTGATCGTGGACGAGCCGGAGCTGCACCTGCACCCGCAGTTCCAGACTTTCCTGATGCAGGAGATACGCGCCCTGGCCGGCGACCCGCTGGTTGCGCCCGAAAAGCGCCTGTTCTTCCTGGTCACCCACTCGCCCTATTTCGTCGACCTGCGCACCGTGGACGACTTGCCCAATTGTTTAGTTTTTCGGCCCGACCATCCCCCGGCCTGCAGCGGCGCGCTCAGCGAGCCGGACAGCCGCCTGCTCAAACGTTTCCTGCCCCGGCTGAACACGCACCACAAGCAGTTTTTCTTCTCCGTGCGGCCGGTGTTCGTGGAGGGCTACACGGACCAGCAGATATTTTCCCTCTTGCAGGAGCGGCGTGGCCGCCTGACCGGCGCGGCCGGGGAATGCTTCATCGATGTGGGCGGCAAGGACGAGCTCGACCTGTTCTACCGTCTGGGCGCCCGCCTGGGCATCCAGGCGCAGGCCGTGACCGACCTGGACGCCTTGTTCGGCGGGCGGCTGCTGGCAACGCTCACGACCGGGGAGGCCATGACCACCCTGGCGGCCGAGACCGGGGCCGCGGCCGGCGATTTCCTGGCCGGGCTCAAGCGAAGGATGTTCAGCCTGGCGCGCGAGGTCTGCCGCCAGCGCTCGCCGCACAATGTCTCCGGCCAACTCCGCGAGTACGTGCGCACCCTGCGCTCACGCACCGGCGAGGAAGCCCGGGTCTACGCTTTCTACCTGGGCCTGGTGCATTTCCCGGGCGAGCTGAAGCGCCTTCTGCCGCACCGCGCCGCCGAGCTGCAGGCGATCCTGGACCTGACGGGGCGCGTGATCGAGACCCTGGCCGCTCAGGGCGTGCACGTGCTCTCGCGCGGGCAGCTCGAACACTACCTGCCCTCCGGCGGGGGCGAGCTGGTCTACCATTTCCCGGAGAGCGCCAAGCGCACGATCTTCGAGCGCGAGCGCGACCTGATCCTCGGCCGCGGCCTGGATGAGGCGCACATCCAACGGCGTTACGGCGGGCTGATCCGGATCCTCGACCGCGCGGTCAACTACATCCGGGTGGACGCCACCGAGTTTCTGGCCGCACCGCTGCGCGAGTTCCTGGCCCGCCTGGACCGTCTGGCCCGCGGAAACGGCCGCTCCCACAGCCTCGAAAGCCTGCTGGCCGAGCCGGAGCTGGAATACGGGCATTATTCGCGGATTTTCAGCCTGGAGCAGTTCGACTCCTCGGCCCAGGGCTACAGCGGCCAGCTGCGGCTGGACGGGCGTGTGGACCCGCAACGGCGGGTGCTGGAGTTCGATGAGAAGACCCGGCCGGAGAAATTCATTCTGAGAGAGTTAAGTCAGAAAGGTAATCCTTAAACGCGCAAACCACTCCCTGCCTGGCCTGGAGGTATCCATGACCCGCAGCCGGAGTAGTGACAGATACGGAGTTGCTGTTCTCTGTCTGCTGGCGGGCTGTGTCACGGACGGCCTGGGTGCTCCCGCGGCCGGGGACACCGCCACCATCGGCGGCCTGCACATGGTCTGGGCGCCGGCGGGCTCTTTCACTATGGGCACGGACAAGGAGAGCGAGGTAAGCTTTACGCATTGCAGACCGGCCCACCGGGTCGAGCTGGACGGTTTCTGGATGAGCGCCACCGAGATCACCCAGGCGCAGTACGCGCGGGTGACCGGGGTCAACCCCTCGCTGTTCAAGGGCGACAGCCTGCGGCCGGTGGACCAGGTGAGCTGGTACGACGCGATCGATTTCTGCAACGAGCTCAGCCGCAGGAGCGGCCTGGAGCACTGCTACCGTCTGGCCAGCCACGCCTGCTACTACGAGAAGAACGGGTTCCGCCTTCCCACCGAGGCCGAGTGGGAGTACGCTTGCCGGGCCGGCACACAGACGCGATATTACAGCGGTGAGCGCGAGAGCGACCTGGCCCGCGCCGGCTGGTACCTGGTCAACAGCGCCGGGAGCACGCACCGGGTGGGGCTGAAAGAGCCCAACGCCTGGGGCCTGTACGACATGCACGGCAATCTTTGGGAGTGGTGCAACGACTGGATGTCGGCCTATACTGCCCGGACGCGGAAAAACCCGGCCGGCCCCCTTTCCGGCGATTCGAAAGTGCTGCGCGGGGGCGGCTGGCACTATGACGCCCTGGGCTGTGCCAGCGTGTTCCGACACCGCGCCGCGCCCGAGTTCCGGCTGAGCATGGTTGGGTTCCGCGTGGTCTGCCGGGCTGCGCCCGGGGCCGGGGTTAAAACTCCGGAGCGGATCAAACAATCAGGACAATAATACGATTCCCGCGCCGCTTGCGGCGCGGGGGGACCGTTCTTCCGAAGGGTGGGACTATCTACATGCCGATGGACATCGAGCAGTACGCCCGTCACGTGCATTTCTATTCCGGCGAGGCGCCGGAGCTTCTCCTCGAATGGCTGGCCCGAGTCGAGTGGCACAGTTTCGTGGATGTTGGCTGCGGCGACGGCGCCCTTCTCTGGGCGCTTCAGCATCGCGGGCTGCTGGCGGGCAAGGAGGTCCACGGGGTGGACCTGTCGCACACGCGCATCGAGCTGGCCCGTCAAATCGACCCGTCTTTCGACTGCCAGGTGGGCAGCGCCACCGAGCTGGCCCCCCTGGCCGACTCCAGCATCGATTTCCTGGTCTCGACCCAGGTGATCGAGCACGTGCCGGACGACAACGACATGGTGCTGGCGATCAAGCGGGTGCTGCGCCCGGGCGGGACGGTCTACCTGAGCACGGTGCACAAAAAGTGGTACGGCTGGTATTTCTACCGCTGCAACGGCCGCTGGGTGCTCGACCCGACACACCTGCGCGAGTACACCCGCGACAGTCAGCTCCTGGACAAGTTCCAGGCGGCCGGGTTCCGGGTGCTGGAAAACCGCAAACGGCTGTTCCGCTTCCCGCTGGTCGATTTTTTCATGCGGCGGCTGGGGGCCTCGCGCAACGCCTCGCTGGGGAAAGTGGCCGCGGCGCTGCGCAGCCTGCGTGTGCCGATCCTGGGCTACTACAACTGGGAGATGATCCTGCGGCAGGATTGAGACGGGCCCGGGGGCCGGCCATGCGGTCGAGGACGCAGTTTTGCGTAGGGGCACGGCACGCCGTGCCCGAAAGACTTCAATGTTCTCTTGGTTACGGCCAAGAGAACCAGAAGCCATTGGGGCCGTAAACTCGCACAGGCATCGGCTGTCTTAACGCCCACGGAGTGCACAGGGATTTTTCACGCTGCCTCTGGTCGCGGGCGGCGCTGCCGCGAATCGCCCGCCCGTCCATGACGCTCTGAATGGTTTCGGTGTGCGCAGGGCAATTACTCCGCTCCCCCTGAGAGGCTCAAACATACGGCCCCCGAGCGGCCCGGCGGGCCGCGGATGAAAAAGGCGCAGCTCCGCAGAGCTCAAGCATTCAAGCGGATGCACACACCAATATACAAGGGGCACGCCGCAGCGTGCCCAATCCCCGGTGTTATACTCTAAGCCTTCAGCCCGATGTGGGGCGGCTGGACAGCCGCCCCACGCGACGGCGAATCAAGATAGCGAAAAAGGCCGGGGACGGACTGTATCCGCTCCCGGCCTTTTCGTTCCTGAGATCGATCTTAAGACTCACCAGCTCCCGTCGGGGTACATCTTGAGCGGCACCGGGTCACCGTAGGTCATGCTCGTATCGATGCAGGCCTCATCGGTGAGCTTGCCGGTCGTAACATCCACCGCCTGCATCCAGACCCGCCAGTAGCGCTGGTCGCCCAGGCGGGTGAGCGAGATGTAGTTGAGGTTCAGCTCGCGGCGGCGGCTGTTTATCACCAGGTCCAGGGCGCTCCAGCCGTTGCGGGTGCCCTCCGGGGTGAGCGTGCCCGCGGGGATGAACTCGTTGGTGAACGGGATGAAATCGACCCAGTGCGGCTTATCCCAGCCGTCCTCCTGAAGCAGCACCTCGCAGTTGGCATCCCCGAAAGCGTAGGCCCCGCGGGCGGCGTGGTCCACGCTTGTGGCCAGGGCCTGAAGGACCAGGCTCATGGTGCCGCACTGGCCCCAGGAGTGGGCCAGGTAGCGGCGGGCGCGGAGAGCACGCCGCTCGCCCTGGTAATTTTCGGGTCCCACCGCGGCGCGGGTCCAGCGGCTCAGCATCCCGACCGCTTCGGTCCGGCTGCCGGTGGCGGCCAGGTAATGGTAGTAGATCGGCGCGGCGATACGGCGGAACGCCCACACGTCCAGCGGGTCATCGCAGTTGACCACCGGGTGGCGGTTCACGCAGGCGTGCACCTTGAACGGCTCCACCGGGGGCAGCGGCTGGGCCGGGCGCGGCACCGGTCGGCCCAGCAGGGTGAGGCCGCGCACGGCGGCCCAGGTGGCACGCAGCTCGCTGGGCGGAGCGAGCGGGGTCTGGTCGGTCACGCCGAACCGTCCGAACCCGCCGTCCCGGTTCTGCGTGCCCGCGATCCAGGCGGCGCAGTCGGTGGACGGGCGGGCGGCGCGGCTGGTGTCGCTGTCGGCCAGGGGATGGCCCAGCAGGGCCAGGGCGGCCACTGCGGCCTGGGTGTCCTCCATCCGCGAGTAGTGGTCGTACCCGTTCCAGCCGTCCCCGTGCCCGGTCTCGAACCCGCCGTCCGGCTCCTGGCCGAACGCGCTCAGCAGGAAACGGCGGGCGCTGTCGGGGTCCTCGGGCGCGGCCCCCAGCACGGCCAGGGCCTGCACGCCGTAATAGGTGCCCAGCACGGTGGAGAAATAGAAATTGTCCGGGCTGAGGCCGAACCCGCCGCGCCGGAATGTGGTGTGCTGCTGCGCGCGCAGCCAGGCCACACAGCGGGCCGAGTCCGGAGCCGGCTGGGCCAGGATACGTAGCGCCTGCAGGGCCCAGCAGGTTGTGTAGACGCCCTCGTCCGGCTGGCCCAGGGTGTACTCGCTGGCGTCATAGGCGCCGTCGCGTTTCTGGCGGGCCCGGATGAACGCGGCGGCTTTGGCCGGGTCGGCCGGGGCGGCGCCCAGAATCTCCAGGCCGCGCAGCGCCCAGTAGGTCGGCTCCAGAGCGCTTTCCGAGCCCCAGGGCAGCTTGAACCCAGCGCCGTACCAGCCCTCGGCTTCGCTGAACCCGCCGTCCACAGATTGACGGCCGCGCAGCCAGGTTATCAGGGCGTCCTTATCCGTCAGGCTGTCCAGGGCCCCCAGGTCGGCCAGGGCCTCCAGGGCCATGCCGGTGGTGCTGACAAAGGCCGAGTCCCCGGGGAACCAGCCGAAGCCGCCTTGCCCGGAGCGGCAGGCCAGGAGCCAGGCCGCTGTCGGGTGCAGGGAGCTGCTCGCGGGGGCGGTGTCCGCCGGAGCCGCGGCAGGAGTGGAATGTCTGTCCGCCCCGTTCGAGCAGGCTAAAATGATTGTGAGCGCGAGGATAAAGCCGGTCCGGAATTTCATTTAACCCCCTGGGGTGGAATGAACGGAAATGTTTTGGCCTGGGCAATTTAAGCTCAAAGGCCGCCCCTGTCAAAGGGCAGCGATTCCCTTGCCCGGCGCGGCGTGTTGCGGTAGAATAACCATATAACAGAACCCGAATCCTTACACCGCGGACGGACAGTGAATGCGGGCCGCGGCTCGACAAGCCGGAACCGGAACCCGGAGGGAGCAGATGCGTCTTGAGTTGAGAACGACGGATTTTTTGAAAGCGTTGGCCTGTGCCCTGGTCCTCGTCTCGATGTTCGCCGCCGGGAGCGCCCGGGGGCAGTTGCCGCAGTCCGACACCCGGGCCGCGAGTCTGATGGACGCCGACCATTTCGACGCCGCCCTGCGTATCCCGCCCCTGGGCGGGCGCGAGGCCTGGGAGGTTCGCCGCGCCGAACTGCGCCAGTCGGTGCAGCTCAGCCTGGGGCTCTGGCCCCTGCCGGAGCGCAACCCGCTCAACGCCAAGGTGTTCGACTGGAAAGAGGGGCCCGGGTTCAAGGTGGCCAAGGTCTATTTCGAGAGCCTGCCCGGCTACATGGCCACCGGCAACCTCTACCTTCCGGCCCAGGGCAAGGGACCTTTCCCGGCCGTGCTCTGTCCGCACGGGCACTGGTTTTACGGCCGTCTGAACAACTCGGTGGACGGCTCCATCCCCGGGCGCTGCATGGATTTCGCCCGCATGGGCTTCGCCGTATTCTCCATCGACATGGTGGGCTACAACGACTGTTTCCAGTTGCCCCACGATGAAAACAAGAGCCGCGCGCAGCTCGTGGCCGACAAGCCCGCGCCCTACGAGCCGCGGCAGTGGCGCGGGACATTCGATTTCCCTGAACCCGGTCTCTATGGGATGAACCTGGCCGGGATGCAGGTCTGGAACGCCATGCGGGCGGTGGATTTTCTCTCCTCCCTGCCCGAGGTGGACTCGACCCGGATCGGCTGCACCGGGGCCTCGGGCGGCGCCTCGCAGACTATCCTGCTCATGACCGTGGACCAGCGGATCAAGGTGGCCGCGCCGGTCAACATAATCGGGATGAAAAAACACCCCGGCTGCCTGTGCGAGAACAGCCCCGGCCTCTGGCGGGACGCCACCACCGTGGAACTGGCTGCCGCTTTCGCCCCGCGCCCGCTGATCCTCTGCTCGGCCAGCGAGGACCCCTGGACCAGCCAGTGCCCGGTGCGGGAGTACCCGTTCATCCAAAAGTATTACGCTCTCTACGGCGCGGCCGACAGCCTGGCCAATGTCCATATCCAGGGCGGGCACAACTACAACGCGCTCACGCGCGCCGCGGTGTATGCTTTTTTCTCCAAGCACCTGGCCGCGGCCGGGCCGGTTATCGAAAAACCGGTGCCTGTGGCGCCCGAGCTGGCCGGCCTGGGCGATCTGCGGGTCTTCCCGGAGCATATCCTTCCCGACACGGCCCGTGAGCCGGAGCGCATAATCGCCGGGTGGGTCGAGGCCTCGGAGGGCCAGTTCCAGGCGGCTGTCCCCGCCGGGCGGCAGGACCTGGACAAGTTCGCAGGCAGCTACGGCAAGGCGCTGGGGCTGCTCTTGAGCGTGGAAAGCCCGCAGGCCTCCGCGTTGCTGGAGAGCGAACCCTCAAGCCGCAAGGTGGCGGGCCTGGCTGTCAACAGCCTCAGGCTGGGACGCTCCGGCAAGGGGGACTGTATCGGCCTGGAGGTGGTGGAACCCCCGGTGAAAGCCAGGGGCGCCCTGGTGCTGGTCTACCCGGAGGAGGTGGGCGGCGTGGCCCTGCCCGGCGATTCCGGCCTGCGCCCCTGGATCGCCCCGCTGGTGCAGAAAGGCTGGCGCGTGGTCCGGGTGGGCGGCTTCGCCTCCGGCGAGCTGAATATTCCCCGCAAGACCTGGGAGTCATTCAGCTGGCCCTGGGCTTACAACCGCGGCAATGGCCTCGAGGCGATCCAGGATATCCTGACCGCCCTGGCCTGGGCGCGCAAGAGCTGGCCGGGCGAACCGCTGGCCCTGGCGGGCCTCAGCCGCTGCGGCCTGAGCGCGGCTTTCGCCGGTGCGGTCTCGGGCGCGGCCGATATGGCCCTAATCGACCTGGACCGTAAAGACCCGGTCTACGACAAGGAACTGCTGGACCTTCTGCCGGTGGGCTCGCTCCAGCGGGTGGGCGGTTTCCGCACCGCGGCCTTGCTTCTGGCGCGCAAGCCGGTGGTGCTGCTCAATCCGGGCGCCAGCCTGGACCAGGGCTGGTTCACCGGTCACGCCTCCGCGCTCGGCCTGGGGGCGAACCTGCGTTTCGCCGCCGCCTCGGCCGAGGGCCTCTGGCTGCCCGAGCTGATGCAGGGACTGTAACAGCCCGTCAGTCTGACGTAAAAACAAGAGGCGCACCGCGTGAACGGTGCGCCTCTTTATTTTCGATACATCCGGTCCGCTGGCTGTTCAGCCTATCGCCCGCAGCGGGGTTTCCTCCACCTCGGCCTCGCCGCCCTCGATGTTCGGGGTCTTTTCGAACAGGGGCCGGATATCGGCCGAGCGGGCCAGGAAAACCGGGCAGATCTCACACTGGCCGGTGCAGCCCGCACCGACAGGCAGGGTTTTCTTGATCTGCCAGCAGCGCAGGTGCGGCTTCTGAAAGGCCTCGCACTCGGAGGTGCTATCGCAGCCGAAAATCGACCAGCAGGGGGCGAGGTTGAGCAGATACCGGATGCCCTCCACGGTCATGCCGCGCTCGTGGATCAGTTTTTTGATCTGAAGGATCTGGTTGATTTCGAATTCGCTGTACAGCCTCTGGTTGCTCGATTCGCAACGCGCCGGCCTCAGAAAGCCTTCCTTCTCGTACTCCCGTATTCTTTTGATCGAGAGTCCGACCTGCATTGCCACCTTACCGATTTTCGAATACATAATCTTTCTCCCGTCCCTGTTCTGGACCAGGTGATACTCAGAGATGCCGTGACCGTATGCCCTCCGGGGGAGGAGGAGAGCAGGTTTTGGACACTATAATAAATTCCGAGAAAGTGTCTGACAAGGATAATCGACCAAAATCCTCTTGTTGCGGCAAATACAAATAATTATTTTCCATATGGCGATAAATGTAATAGAAATAACTAATTATCGTAATTACTCAACTCTGCGGACAACACTGACATTCAGACAGGTACGGCTTTCCCGTTTCACGGTGAAAATCCGGCGGGAGCACCGGTGCAGGGGCGGGAGTTCCGGATTTGTGCGGTCCCGGAGCGCGGGTGTGTGCCCGGATCGTGGTGGACTGGAAACACGCGCATATTTTTTTTACATTTTAGTGGCGCGCCTGCCGGGAGTATGATATAATAATTATGAACCCCAAGCGAGGGAGAGGCATGGCCTACAATATACTCATCGTGGATGACTCGGAAACGATCCGGGCGGTTATAGCCAAAACGTTGCGCATCGCCGAGATACCGGTCGGAGAGCTCTGGCACGCCGGGAACGGTCAGGAGGCCCTCGATATTCTGCGCAGGGAATGGGTCGATCTGGTGTTCGCAGACATCAACATGCCGGTGATGAACGGGATCGAGATGATCGAGCAGATGGCCAAAGAGGGCCTGATCGCGTCGGTGCCGGTGGTGATAGTCTCCACCGAGGGCAGCCGCACCCGGATCGAGGAACTGACCGCCAAAGGGGTGCGGGCCTATCTGCGCAAGCCTTTCACTCCCGAGGCGCTGCGGGGGATGGTGGAGCAGGTGTTGCAGGAGAAATAGACAACCGTATCAGGAATGAACTGGATTGAGGCCGGCCGGGTCACCCCGCACCGGCTTTTTCGTTCAGAACTCCAGGTGAAGGGCCAGGCGGGTGGAACCCTGGCAGGCGTAGAAATTCCGGTCGAACTGGTACAGGTGGGCGCTCACGTAGGAGTCAACCAGGCTCAGCACCAGGGTGGTGATGCCGTAGGCCATGTAGTCGCCGGCCTTGCGATTGAGGCTCTTGACGTGCTCGTTCAGGGCCACGCGCTCCGGGTCATCCACCGGCCAGTCCGGGCCGTTGGCGCGTTCCAGGGCGTGCAGACGGTCACGCTGGCTGTTGCGGTCGCTGAACTTGCGCGCCATCATCACGAAAAAGCCGGTTTCGAGCGCCGCCGCCAGGCCGCCCCGCACCGGGTGGCCGGTGTAGAACTGGCCCCAGCCGGGCAGTGCCAGCGCCCGCAGCAAGGCCCCGGAGGGGGATTTGCGATGGCTCACCCCCGAGATCGAGTCGGTCAGGGTCGAGTCCATGAACCCCGGCGGCAACTGCTGGAACTGGGGCAGACTGTCCGCCGCGGCGGGCGACTGCGCCCGCAGGCCGCCGCAGAATAGAACGGCTGCCAGGACAAGCCAGCCTGCGCCGCCGAGCCTTGACATCCCGCCCGAGCGCAGTATGTTTAAACCGATGGCAATCATGCTGTTCAAAAGGACAAGCCCCATGAGAATGATGTTGATGCTCTGCCTGGTTCCGCTCCTTTGCGCCACCGCGCAGTCCGCCGCCGCGGACCGTCTGCAGACCCCCGGCGCCCGTGCCGTGCGGTCCTGGTACAGTGCCGGGTCCGGGTATTACAGCCGCGGCCCCCGCAGCGGAGTACGAAACGGCGTCTGCCCCGCCCGCAGCCCGGTTTACGGCGTCGGCGCGGGCTACGCCGCCCCGGCCTGCCGCCGTTACGGCAACGCCTGGGGCTCAGCCCGCGGCGTGCGGTTTTCCGGCTGGACTGTCCGCAACCCGGCCGGGCGGTCGCAGGGGCGCACGTACGGTTACTCCGGGCGGTACGGCTCGGATGTGAGGCTCCGGTTTTTCAGCGGGAAAAACCTCTCCGCAGCGAGCGTATCTGCAAGCGCCAGGCCATGACCGGCCGGAACGGCACTCCCTGAATAAAATAATCTAAGGCCAAGGCCTTTCCGCCACAAGACAGGAGGCCCCGCGTGGCTGCTTCACAGGCGGAGCCGGTTGTCATCTCGGCCAGCCGCCGCACCGATATCCCGGCCCATTGGCTCGACTGGTTCCTCGGCTGCCTTGGCCGGGGCGGTCTGACCCTGACCAACCCCTACAACGGCTCCAGCCGGGAGGTCTCGCTCCGGCGTGAGGACGTGCACTCGCTGGTGTTCTGGTCCAAGAACTACGGCCCCCTGCTGGAGCGCCTGCCGGAGCTGGAGCCCTGGCCGCTGGCGTTCAATTTCACCCTGAACAGCCCCGATCCGCTCCTGGAGCCGTCCCTGCCCCCGCTGGAGGACCGCCTGGAGCAAATGGCCGCCCTGGTCCGTGTTTTCGGCCCGAGGGCCGTTCGCTGGCGGCACGATCCTGTAGCGTTCTACGAGCTGGAGGGCCGGGCGCGGGACAACCTGGGCGAGTTCGAGCGCCTGCTCGACCGGGCCGCGGCGCTCGGCCTGGATTGCTGCACGGTCTCGTTCATGGACCATTACCGCAAGATCGACCTGCGGCAGGCCCGGGTGCCGGGGCTGCGCTTTGTCTACCCGGAGAAATCACGCCTGTTGGAGGTCGCCGCCTGGATGTCTGAACATGCCTCCCGGCGGGGAGTGCGCCTTCTGACCTGCTGCGAGGCGGTTCTGGCCGGCTCCGGGATCGCGAACCTCGCCCCAGGGGGCTGCATCGACCACGCCCGGCTGGAGGGCCTGCACGGGGGGCGGCTTTCACACCGTGTTGACAGGGGACAGCGCCGGGACTCCGGCTGCCTCTGCCACGAGAGTGTCGATATCGGCAGCTACCGCGGGCAACCCTGCCGCTGCGGCTGCCTGTACTGTTACGCCAACCCGCTTGTCGCTTGAGACTTTAGAGGAGAGGTGCCCCAAGTGGAAAGAATGATCGATCTGAGGAGCGATACCCTGACCCTGCCCGATGAGGGTATGCGCCGCGCCATGGCCTCGGCCGAACTGGGCGATGATGTCTACGGCGAGGACCCCACGGTGAACCGTCTGCAGCAGACCGCCGCCGATCTGTTCGGGCGCGAGGCGGCCCTGTTCGTGCCCAGCGGCTCGATGGGCAACTCGATCTGCCTGAACGTGCTGACCCGCCCGGGCATGGAGGTGGTCTGCGACCGCCAGTCGCACGTCTACAACTATGAGATGGCCGGGATGGCCGTGCTGAGCGGCCTTTTGCCGCGCATTATAGACGGCGAGCGGGGAGCGCCGGATGCCGCACAGGTGGAGGCGGCGATCCGCCCGCAGATTTACTACCTGGCCCAGACCGGCTGCATCAGCCTGGAGAACACGGTCAACCTGGCCGGGGGACGGGTGTTCCCGGCGGAGCGGTTCCGGGCTGTGACCGCCCTGGCTGCCTCGCGCTCGATCCCGGTGCACCTGGACGGCGCGCGGGTGTTCAACGCCGCCGTGGCCCTGGGCCGGACTGTCCGCAGCCTGACCGAGGGCGTGGAGGGCCTCACTTTCTGCCTGTCCAAGGGCCTCGGCGCTCCGGTCGGCTCGCTGGTGCTGGGCACGCGGGCTTTTGTGGAACAGGCGCGGCGGGTGCGCAAGCTGCTGGGCGGCGGGATGCGTCAGGCCGGGGTCCTGGCCGCGGCCGGCCAGTACGCCCTGGAGCACAACGTGGAGCGCCTGGCCGAGGACCACGCCAACGCCCGTCGCCTTGCCGTGGGACTGTCTGGTATGCCGGGGTTGAGCCTGGACTTGGAGGCCGTGGAGACGAATATCATTTTCCTGCACCTGGCACCCCCAGCCCCGGAGGCCTCCGAGCTCTGCCGCCGTCTGGCCGCGCTGGGGGTGCGTCTCAGCCCGGCCGGCCCGGACAGCCTGCGCCTGGTGACCAACCTGAACGTCTCCGCCCGGGACATCGAGCTGACCCTGACGGCGTTCGCCCGGGCGCTCAAAGGGGCCTGAGCGAGCGATGCAGGGGAGGGTTTGTAACCCTCCCCTACGGGATTGAGGCCGGGGTTTGGCTTGAGGTGGTGGATTACTCGCCGCCGATACGGATCCGCCCGGAAAAACAAGGGGCCACCCCGCGGTGGGTGGCCCCTTCCCCTAATTCCCCTCATCTATGTGAAAAGCCTGTCCTTCAGGCTCTGTCTTATTTTATGGCCCGCAGACGGATATTCCCGCCCGAGGTGCGCAGGGTGAGCGCCGGGCCGCCCTGGCCCAGGGTGCCGTCCATTTCCCCCTCCTCCGTACTGAACACCTTGACCGGAAGATCGGATTTCACGTTGCCGCCGCTGGTGTGGGCCGACAGCTCGGCCGAGATCGAGGTCGGGACAGTGAGAGTGATATCCCCGCCGCTGGTACTCAGCCCGCAGGCGCTGCGGGGCTGGCTCCTCAGGCAGGCCTCGATACTGCCGCCGCTGGTCTCGGCATTCAGGCTCCCGCCCAGGCTGTCCGCAGTAATGCTGCCGCCGTAAGTCTCGATTGCGCAATCACCCTGGACAGCGAAAGCCTCGATATCCCCGCCACTGGTGGAGAGGTTGCAGGCCCCGCCGATCCCGCGGGCTGTGACTTCGCCCCCCGATGTGCTTGCGGCGAGCGGACCGTTTATCTCCTCGGCGTGGATATCGCCGCCCGAGGTGCCCAGGTGGACGCAGCCGGTAATCCTTGCGGCGCTGACATTCCCGCCCGAGGTCTGCAAAGCGGTCTTCCCGATGATCCCCGCAGCTTCAACGTCGCCGCCGGAGGTCTGGATGCTTGGGTTGAAGCTCTGCGGTATCTCGATCGTGATCCGAAGATGGCCGTCGAACGCACATCTTTTCAGTAAGCCCAGAAAGCTGCTCGTTTCCCTGGCTTTTCCGTTCACCTCCACCCGGTTCCCCTTCTGGGAGAAAGTGAAATCGATCTTCCCCGCCAGGTCGCAGTCGGACTCGATGTGGATTTTTACCTGTGAAGTGGGGCTGCCGTTCAGGATCACATCCCCGGCGTCGGTATCCAGAAGCAGCTCTCCGCCGGGCTGCACGCTGAACGCGCGGTCGATGGTTTTCTGAGCGTGCAGCGGGCAGAGGCTCAGGTTGATCGAAAGCAGCACTACAGCGGCGATTACGAGGTATTGGCGCATCCTGTCCTCCGGGAACGGTTTGAATTTGCGGAACTCATAACCGTTGAGACGACATGTTTGCAGATTCGGTTTCAATTATTTCGCTCCGGCGGATATCCTTTTCGATCAAGGTTCTTGCCAAGCCGGGCAAAGGCTGTTACTTTTTCAGCCCAGCCGTAAGCAAGGCTGGCCCGCAGCAACGGAGAGGTGTCCGAGTGGTTGAAGGAGCCGGTCTCGAAAACCGGTGTCGGCGTAAGTCGACCCAGGGTTCGAATCCCTGCCTCTCCGCCATTTTTATTTTTCCCCCCGGCGGCATTTCAGCACGACAATCCCCTGCTTTTCAGGCCGGCCAAAGACTAAAACCGTATTCCGCAAAAAATTTCGACGGGTTTGCGAAACAATTTGCATCGTTCCCCCGTTAAATGAATCCGGAAAACCCTGCACATTTTTTCTGGATATTTTCTGCTTTGCGAGGTAGATTAAGTTGAAAATTTGTTATATTGTTTCCGGCAAATCCCCTAAGAGTGTAGCAATGCGGAATGTCATAACACCGAGAATGTTCCGCTCGATATAGAGTTTGAAGTCCGTGCCGGGCGAAGCGGCGAGTGAATGGGTCTGGATCGCCCTCGGTCAGGCGGTTTCCGGGGCTCGAAACCGGCGCGGATGTATTCGATAGATATCGCTCTTGCAAAAGGGCTATCCACCACACACGTTCGCTCTATCGAGCAAGCTCTGGGGAAAAGCAAATGAACGACTATCTGGTGGCTCTACTGCTGGGATTTTCCTTCGGAAACCTCTGGCTTTGCGCTCTTCTCGTGTTCTCGCTGCAGAATACCAACCGCGCCACCTGCGGGGGCTACCTGCTGGGGCGGGTGCTGGCTATCCTGATCCTCTCCCTGGCCGTGGCGGCCCTGGGCAAAGTGGTCACTATCGACAAGGGTGTGATCAATATCGCCTCCGGGGTGCTGCTGATCGGTTTCAGCGTCTACCTGGCCGCCACCCACATGTACGGTTGGGTCCCGCCTTGGAAGAAGCCCCGCGCCGCGCACGCCGAGGGTGAGGACGGTTGCGGCCACGACTGCAAAAGCTGCCCCACCATGGGCCATCACGAGTACATGAGCGCTTGCAGCGCCTGCGGCGATGACAAGGTCTGCTCGGCGGAGGAGCCGGAGGTCGAGGCCCTCACCCGTCAGGCCCGCGTTGTCTGGCGTCGGGACGTAAAAGAGAAGAAGATATCGGGTTTCGCGGTCGGCATGGCGCTGGGCGCGCTACGCGGCTCCACGTTGTGCACCAAGCTGCTCATCCTGGTGCCCCTGCTGCTTAGCGCCTCGATGTTCAAGGCTTTCGGGATCGGGCTGTCGTTCAGCCTGTCCTCCTCGCTCTACCCGCTGCTCGGTTTCGTGGTCGGCGCTTTCGCGCTCAAGCTCGTTAAGTACAAGCGCTGGCTGTTCGGGATCAGTTGCGCGCTGATGATCCTGGCCGGAATCCAGTACCTGATCAACGGCATCCAGTTCTACCACCTGGTCTGACCAGAACCGCGAAATTCCGCATGACGTCTGGAACATGCCCGGACCAAGGGTCCGGGCAGTTTATTACCGCTCAATGAGAGGGTTAAAAGTGCAGACAATGACGGCGGCGGGACGGTGGTGCGGGGTCTTTCTCCTGCTGGCGGCGGCGACTTTCGCCTGCGGCGACGGGGGGAAAGCCGATGCGGGCAAGACTGCGACCGTGGTTAAGCGTGATTTTGCCGCGACCGTGCTGGCCACCGGCTCGGTCACCGCCAAGGTGGGGGCCGAGGTGCGGGTGGGGGCGCGGGTCTCCGGAAAGGTCCAGCGGCTGCGCAGCAATATCGGCGACAAGGTGAAAAAGGGCGATGTGATCGCCGAGCTGGACAAGGCCGACCTCGAGGCCAACGTGGTCCAGCGGGTGGCCGAGCTGGAGATTTCCCGCTCCCGGCTCGCCTCGCTCGAAAAGCTCTATCCCATGCAGCTCGAAAAGGCCCGCGCTTACATGGATCAGTGCGCGGCTACGGTTTCTCTGAACGAGAAGGACTTCCAGCGCAAGAGCGACCTGCTCAAGGACGAGCTGGCCTCGCAGCAGGACGTGGACGACGCGCGCGAGCAGCTCGAGGTGGCCAAGGCCGAGCTGAAGTATGCCCGCGAGAGCCTGCGCCTGACCGAGACCCAGTACCCCGAGGACCTGTCCCAGGCGGCCAAGGATGTCGAACGGGCCCAGGGCGCCCTGGACAACGCCCGCGCCACTCTTTCCTACACCACAATCACCGCTCCCATCGACGGCGTAGTCGGTTCGGTCTCCACCCAGGAGGGCGAAACAGTGGCCGCCGGTTTCAACGCCCCCACTTTCGTCACCATCATCGACCTGACCCGACTGGAAGTGGACGCCTACGTGGATGAGGTCGATATCGGCAAGGTCAAGACCGGCCAGAAAGGTTCGTTCAGCGTGGACGCGTTCCCGGGGCGGGAGTTCGAGGGCGTGGTGAGCGCGATCTACCCCAAGGCCGTGATCCAGGAGAATGTGGTCTACTACATCGTGGTGCTGGACATAGCCGGAGATTACGAGGGCCTGTTGCGGCCCCAGATGACCGCCAGCGTGACCCTGACCCTCGAGGACAGGCCCGGCGTGCTGGCCGTGCCCTCCCGCGCCGTGCAGCGCGACCGCGGCCGCAACGTGGCCTGGGTGCTGGGCGACGGCGGCAAGCCCGAGCGGCGCGAGATCGCAGTGGGCTGGCGCGACGGGCAGTGGCTGGAGGTGGTGAACGGTCTGAGCGAGGGCGAAAAAGTGCTGATCGAGGCCCCGGCCTCGGCGGCCCCGGCGGGTGGAGGCAACCGTGATTGAGTTGCGGGACATCGAGAAAACCTATCGCAGCGGCGAGATGGCCACCCCGGTCCTCAAGGGGCTGTCTTTTACGGTCCAGCCCGGCGAGTACGTGGCGATCATGGGCCCCTCGGGCAGCGGCAAGACCACCCTGATGAACATCCTGGGCTGCCTGGACAAACCCACCGGCGGCAGCTACAAGCTGGACGGGGTGGAGGCGGTGAGCCTGGATGACGATAAGCTGTCGGCCCTGCGCAACAGCCGCATCGGGTTCGTGTTCCAGTTGTTTCACCTGCTGGAGCGCACCAGCGCCCTGGAGAACGTGATGCTGCCGCTGATCTACGCCGAGCACTATCCGCCGGACGCCGAGCCGCGGGCGCGTCGGGCGCTGGAGGCGGTCGGCCTGTCCGAGCGTATGAACTACAAGCCCAACGAGCTTTCGGGCGGCGAGCAGCAGCGTGTGGCCATCGCCCGGGCGCTGATCTGCGACCCGGCCCTGATCCTGGCCGATGAGCCCACCGGCAACCTGGACTCGGCCTCCGGGTCCGAGGTGCTGGCGATCTTCGACCGCCTGCACGGCGAGGGCCGTACGATTGTGATGATCACGCACGACCAGTCCGTGGCCGAGCGCGCCGGGCGTATCCTGACCCTGCGCGACGGCCGGATCACGGGTGACCGGATAGTCGGCCCGGCGGGTGGCGGAAACAGCGAGGTGAACGGGTGAAAGCCTTGCGGGTGGCCCTGGAGGGCGCGCGCGCCCTCAACCAGAACCGGTTGCGCACGCTGCTGATGATGGCCGGCACGGTGGTGGGTATCGCCGCGCTGCTGGTGATCATGGCCGTGGGCAAAGGCACCGAACGAAAGGTGCTCGAGCGGGTAAACAATTTCGGGCCCCGGGCGATGATGCTGATCGCCGGCGGCGGCAAGGACCTTCCGCCCCCCGACCTGACCGTGACAACCCTGCTGCCCTCGGATGCCGAGGCGATCCGCCGCGAGGTGCCGGGCCTGGACATTGTCACCCCCATGGCCTGGAGTTTCCGCATGGGGGTCAAGTACGAGACCGAGCAGATTCAGTGCGTGCTCTGGGGGGTGGAACCGGACTGGCACGAGGCTTACGCCTGGTACATGGAGGAGGGC
>JAJFUG010000085.1 GCA_021372515.1 bacterium | reverse complement strand
CTCAATTTTCAGGAGGACGCCGCGGATGAGAGCCGTTTCAACTACACGGAGGTGAAGCCCCCGGATTTCGGCGGGCTGGCCGCCAACGCCGTGGCCCTGCAAGGGATCGACGCCGCCTGGTTCGCCACGGATGACGGGCTCTGGCGTTATGACATCGCCGTCGGCGCCTGGAAAGTGTTCAACCGCGGCAACAGCGGAATAGCCTCGGACCGGGTGTACGACATCGCCCTGGACCCGGCACGCAAGGTGCTCTGGGCCGCCACGGCCGATGGACTGGCCGCCCTGTCCCTGGCCGATTCGCGCGAGATTCCGGGCGGCCGCGCCAAGGTTATCGCCCGTCCCAACCCCTGGCGGCCGCTCGAGCAGGGCCAGCTCAGCCTGGAGGGCATCCCGCGCTACAGCCGGGTGAGTATCCTCACCGTGAGCGGCGAGACCGTGCGCTCGTTCGAGGCGCGGGAGACCGGCTCGGGAGTGCTGCTCTGGGACGGGACCAACCAGGCGGGACGGGCCTGCGCCGCGGGGGTGTACATCGTTCTGGTCCGCGCGGCGGACGGCTCCACGCTGACCGGCAAGGTGGCCCTGATCCGCTGAGGTTTGCCCGACGGAAACGGCCCGGAATTGTATTTGGGCACGGCATTCCGGGCCGCCACAGGGGGCCGCCCCTACGAAAATATGTTTAAAGAGAGCAGACCCGCCGGGGTGTGTAACGGTAGAGATTGGCAATTAACACGCGGGCGGTCGCAAGGGCCGCTCCCGCACATTCACCTGGATTTGAAAAGCCAAGATAGAGATCGGATTTGTAAATGCCACTCGAACTGGAAGAATATTCTGTCAACGAGATCGAGGCCGAGCGCTGGGATGGCCTCCTGGACAGGGCGGGAAGCTCCAGCCCGTTCCTGCGCCACGCCTGGCTGCGCCTGATCGCCGCGGCCTGGCCCGGCTGGAGCGTGCGGCTGGTGCTGCTGAGCGAGGGCGGCCATCTGGCCGGAGGTTTCCCCTGCGTGGACCGTCGTGACAATTTCAGCCGCCAGTCGCACAGCCTGCCCTGGGGCACCCCGGCCGGCCTGGTGCTGGAGAACCCCTACGACCGCTCCGCCGCCGACCGTCTGGTGGAATACTGGGCCCGCCGTCTGGCCGGCTGCCGCCTGCCCCACCGTCTGGCCATGACTTTCACCGAGGCCCGTCCCGCCGGCCTGGCCTGTTTCGAGAAACGCGGTTTCCGCCCCCTTCTGCAGCGCTCCCTGCTGGTGCCGGTGGCAGGCCGCAACCTGGATGAGTGGGAGGCCTCGCTCAGCGACTCGGTGCGTAACCAGAACCGGCAGGCCATCCGCCGCGGGGCGGTATTCTCGCGGGTGAGTTCCACGGCCGAGGCGCCGGACATACTGCACCTGGCTGCCCTGACCGCGCACCGTCACAGCAGCCCAGGCCCGCAGCTCAGCGCCGATTTCTACCGTCTGTTGCTCGATCCCACCGGCCCGCTGGCCGGCAGCGGCGACCTGGTGCGGGTCTACAGTGTGCGGGTCGGCGACACCCCGGCGGCGTTCAGTGTCTGCCTCACCTGGAAACGCCGTCTCTGGCTCTGGGACTACGGCGCGGACCAGAACCTGTTCCAGGCCCGGCCGAACAACCACATGTACCACCGGGTGATCGTGATGGCGTTCAGCGAGGGCCTGGAGGCGGTGGAGCTGGGAGTGGTGCCGGACGGCGCCGACCGTCTGGCCGATTTCAAGCGCGGCTTCGGTGGGGTTCCCTACGAGCGCCTGACCCTGGTGGGCGCCTCCAACCTGTTCCGCTGTGGGGCGTTCCTGCGACGGGTGCTGCACCGCGGCGCCTGGAGCGGCTGAGATGGGTGCGCCGGGTTCGGCCAACGAGCTCTGGGCGCGCGCTCTCGCTGCCCGACTCCTTCCCGGAGAGCCGTTCCGCTGGGAGCTCTACGAGCAGCGCCTGAGCGAGGTGCTGCCCGGGGCCGGGCTCTGGTTCGACCTGGGCGCGGGCGGCACGGATTTCATCCGCGAAAACGCCGCCCTGGCGGATGGGATAGCGGTGGACCTCACCGCCCCCGCTCACAAATCCGGGCCTTTCGTGCTGGCCGACATCCAGGCCCTGCCGTTCCGCGACCGCTCGGCCGGGACACTCGCCCTGCGTTTCGTGGTCGAGCACCTGGACAAGCCGCACCGCGCCTGGGCCGAATGCGCCCGCGTGCTGCGCCCGGGGGGGCGCCTTCTGCTCATCACCACCAACCGCCTGTCGCCCCTGGTGGCCCTGGCCGCGCTGGTCCCTTCCAGCTTGCGGCGCGCGCTGATAGCCCGGCTCTACCGTGTGCCGCGCGAGGCCGTGCTGCCCACGCACCACCGCTGGAACACCCCGCGCCGGGTGGCGGACTCCCCGGAGGGATTCCGCCTGGAGCGGATCGAATATGTCGAGGCCCTTGACTGGAGCCGCCGCTGGCTGTTCCGCGTGCTGCTGGCCCTGGCCCGTCTGACCCGAAAGCCCGGCCTGCGGCGCTTCCGCAGCAACATCCTGGCCCTCTACGTGCGACAGGAGCAGCCCGTCCCATGAGCGAGCGGCGTTCCGAGAAAATCCTGGTCCTCTACAGCTGGGACCGTCTCTGGTCCCTGGGTCCGGGCAGCGGCAGCCCCGATTTCCATCTGTCGCTGAGCGCGCTGGGTGAGGCTTTCGCGCGGGTGACAGTGGTGCACCCCGCGGGTGCGGGCTGTCTGGCAAGTGAGCTGCCGCCCGGAGTGGAGGCGGTGAGTTTCCCCTGGCCGGAGCGGATTTTCTCGTTCTCGCGTCTGGCCGGGTGCTCCTGGTTGCGCCGCCCGGCCTTTGCCCTGGACTGGCTGCTCAGGCTGGCGACCTATTGGCTTTTCAACTATAAAGCCCGGCGGACCGCCCGGCGCGTTGCATCGACAGATAATTACACTCTGGTGGCGGCATATGGGTTCATGGGAGTGCGCGCGGCGGAGAGTATCGCCCGGAGCCTCGGGGCGCCGCTGATCGTGCGTCTGTTCGGGGTGTCGCTGGGGCTCAAGGGCTGGTCGCGCCTGGTGCGGCTGGCGCAGTTCGAGGAGGTGCTCTCGTTCCGCTGCGCGGCCGCGCGCTGGGTGGTGACCCAGGACGGCTCGGGCGGGGCGGCCGCAGCCGCGCGCCTGGGCGTGCCCCCGGAGCGGGTGGTCAGCCTTCTGTGCGGCGTGGAGCGGCCCTCCGCTACGGCGCAGTCCCCGGACCGCGCCCAATACCGCACCGGCCTGGGCCTTCCCGCCGACTGCCGGGTGGTGCTGCGGGTCTGCCGTCTCTGGGTCCAGCAGCGGGTGGAACGTCTGATCGAGGCCCTGCCCCGGAGCCTTCCCGACGGCGCCCCGGTGGCGGCGGTGCTGGTGGGTGACGGACCCGAGCGGGAACGTCTGGAGCGCCTGGCCACGCATCAGGGCAAGCGCGTGCTTTTCACCGGCGCCCTGACCCAGGCCGAGCTGGTCGTACACTACCAGTGCGCCGACCTCTACGCCGCCACCGCCGACCGCACCAACCTGACCAACAGCGTGCTCGAGGCCCTCTGTCACGGGCTGCCAGTGCTGGCGCTGGAGGTGGGCGAGGTGGGCAAGGTCGTGCGGGACGGGGTCAACGGGCGGCTGGTGGCCTGGAACGGGCCGGCGGGCCTGGAGTCCGCCCTGACCGGTCTATTGGCCGACAGTCACCGGCTGGCGATCCTGGCCGAGGGCGCCCGCCGCACGGCCGCGGAGCTGATCCCGGATTTCGCCGGGCGCAAGCGCCGTGAGGTGGAGGCCTTCAGCCTGGAGGAATAATCCGGTCGCAGGGCCGACTGGTCAGTCGCTCCGCAGAATGGATGAAGCAAGCCGACGTCTCGGATAGCATGACATTTTCTTTTCCGTCGTTACCTGCAAGCGTCCCCAGGACGCCGTTTTTCGGGGGCCGCGCATGTTTGAGCCTCCCGACAAGGTAGCGTGCAAAAGCGCGTGAAATGGTACGGGTGGAAGTTGAACCTGGGTGCGGCGGCGATTCGCGGCAGCGCCGCCCTGCAACGCGCGAGCGGTATCAACACTCCGTAAACACTTAAGATCGAAGCGGAGGCGTGGTCTGGACGAGTTTGCGGCCCCCGCTGGCTTTGCTGCTTTGGCCGAAACCGAAGCAGAACAGAGTCTTTCGTCTTCTCACTGCAACTCCCTAACCGGACATTGCTGGGCAAGACCGAAAGGACGAAACAAGGACGGGCGGACACGCAGATCCGCCCCGCATTTTTACACATTACGGTTTGCCTTGGAACGGCTCGACAGCCTCCGGCCCGGATTGAACCGGCGGGGA
>JAJFUG010000084.1 GCA_021372515.1 bacterium | reverse complement strand
CGCGGCCAGGGCCGCGCGGTAGGCCGCCTCGGCGCGGGCGGTTTTTCCAGCCGAGAACAGCACCACCCCCAGGTTGTTCTGCACTTTCTCATCCCGGCTGAACCGCGCGGCCACCCGCTCCAGGCAGGCCTCGGCCCGGGGGAGATCATCCAGGCACCAGGCGGCGATCCCCAGGTTGAACAGGGCCAGCGGGTAGAGCGAATCCACCTCCAGGGCGGCCTCGAAACAGCCGGCCGCGCCGCTCGGGTCACCGTTGTCAAGAAGGAGCTTTCCCAGGTCGTTCAAGATCTCCTTGTCCTGCGGGGCCAGACTGCGGGCGGTGCGCAGCAGGGCCAGGGCGCTGTCCGGCCGGCCGAGCCGCAACTGGACCTCGGCCAGGAGGAACGCGGCCCGGGCGTGGGAGGGATTGGCCTCCAGGGCACGGGCGAGAAAACGCCCGGCCGACTCCAGCGAGTCCAGGCGCAGGTCGAGCAGGCCCAGAAGGTAGTTGCCCTCGCACTGCGGGTTGGCCTCCACCGCGGCGCGCAGTTCGGCCTGCGCATCGGGGAAACGCTCCTGACGCCAGAAAATGAACCCGCGGTATAGATGGGCGAAAGCGTTGCCGGGGTCATGCTCCAGGGCCCGGCCGAAAGATTCCAGGGCCGCGCTGTAGTCGCCCTCCGCCTCCTGCATCACCCCGGCCAGGAAACTGCCCAGGTTGCGCAGCATGGTCTTGGGGTCTGGTCGGGCGGCCCGGTCGCGGGAGACGCCGGGAAGGCTGCCCGCGATGTAGCCCAGGGCGCGCAGGCGCTGGGCGTTCTCGGCATCCAGGGCCAGGCCGTTAGAGGGCGGCGCGCCCTGCGGCTGAATGTCCCGCTCCAGGCGGGTGAAACGCACCGCGGCCGCGCGCAGGGCGGCGCTGTCGACCGCGGCCACGTTGTGCACCTCCTCCGGGTCGGCGGCCAGGTCGTACAGCTCCGGCTCCGGGGCCAGGATGTACTTTTCGCTGCCGTGCACGCAGCCGTATAGGGGGCTCCAGCCGAACGAGTTCTCGGTCAGGCAGGTCTCGAAATAGAACGTGCGCTGCGTGGCAGCCTCCGTGCCCCGGGCCTGGGGCAGGAGGCTGCGGCCGGGAAGCCCGGGCGGCAGGGGCTGGCCCAGGTAGTCGAGCAGGGTGGGCAGGATATCCACCTGGCTCACATCCGCCTCCACCACCCGTCCGGCGGCCTCGCCGTGCGGGAGCTTGACGATCAGCGGTACGCGCAGGGTCGGGTTGTATAGAAAAATGCCGTGGGTCGGCTCGCCGTGACTGCCCAGGGCCTCGCCGTGGTCGGCCACGGCCAGGATAAGAGTGTTGTCGTAACGGCCGGTCCGCTTGAGCCAGCCGATCACCCGGCCGATGCGGCTGTCCATGAACGCCACCTCGCCGTCATAGGGAGCCTCCCGGAACAGCGAGTCAAAGGGCGCGGGCGGAACGTACGGGGCGTGGGGATCGTAATAGTGCAGCCAGAGGGCGAAAGGCTCATCCTTGCCCAGGGATTCCAGGTACTCCAGGGCGGCGTCGCTCACCGCCTCGGCGTTGCGCTCCACGATGAACCCGGCGGCGCGTCCGGAGGGTGCGCCGAACCGCTCGTCATAGCGGGTGAACCCGCGGGCCAGCCCGAAACGCGAGGCCAGCACGTAGGCCGCCACCACCGCCGCCGGACTGTACCCGGCCCGGCCCAATGCCTCGGCCAGGGTGGGCAGGGAGTCGCCCAGACGGTAGAGGCCATTGTCCCGCACGCCATGGGTGGGCGGATACAGGCCGGTCATGATACTGGCGTGAGCGGTCAGGGTGACCGGGGCCACGCTCCAGCAGCGTTCGAACCGCACACCATCGGCGGCCAGGCTATCAAGTGTGGGGGTGCGTGCGGTGCTGTCGCCGTAGCAGCCCAGATGGTCGCGGCAGGTGGTGTCGAGTGTGAGGAGCAGGACATTGAAAGCGGGGGTGCGACGGCAGCCGGCGGCCTGCAACAGCAGGACAGCGGCGGCGGCGAGCAGACAGGCCCGGATCGGCATACAGTTCAACCCAGTCTCCGAGGTTGTCCCGGCGGGGGAATTCAGGCAAGCACAGTGAAATTATAGCATGGACCCCGAACCGGGGCAAGGACGCCACACGGCCCGCGGAGGAGGAGCTTCAGCCGGGCCCGGACGGCGCTGTCACTGCTGTCCGGCTTTGGTGTGCTTTTCGCCTGTCTGAGAGGTGTAATTGGGGTACAGTTTCCGCATGCAGTCCGGGCAGAGGCCGTGGGTGAACAGCGTGTCGGAGCAGCGGCTGAAATAGTCCTCGACCTGCTCCCAGAAACCCTGGTCGTTGCGGATTTTCTTGCAGCCGGCGCAAATGGGAAGAAGTCTCTTGAGGGTGGATATCTCGGCGTCATGAATCTTTTTAAGTTCTTCCTGGGCCAGCACGCGCTCGTTGATATCGACACAGCTTCCGATATACCCGGCGAAAGAGTGGCCCGGGCCGAAGAACGGCGTTCCGCAATCCGAAATCCAGCGGTACTGGCCGTCATGACGGCGCAGGCGGTACTCCATCTGGAACGGCTGGCGGGCGGCGAAACTGGCCAGGAAAATATCCACGCAGCGTTGGAAATCCTCGGCGTGGACCCCCTCGGCCCAGCCGTCGCCCAGCTCCTGTTCCAGGCTGCGTCCGGTGAAATCCAGCCAGCGCCGATTGAAATAGTCGCACTTGGCATCCGTGCCGCAGCGCCAGATCAGGAACGGGGCCTGTTCGACCAGAGTGTGGTACTCATCGAAAGACAAATCCATAGAACGGTCCCCTGGAAAAAGGGTGTCCACTTTTCGACGACGAGAGGCGCCTAAACCTCCCGGTCCGGGGAGAATGGATGCCGGTAAGTTAAATATTGGAGTAAAACCGGGTAAAATAAAGGGGCCGCTCCAAAATAATTGGGCGGCCCCTTGGGATTGCGTTTCAGCCGTGTGTTTTCACTTAACCGGGAAGACCATCAACTGGCTCTGGCTTTCCTCCTCGCCCAGCAGGACCCGGCTCCCGTCCTCGGTGACAGCCACCGTGGCGAACTGGTAGCCGCGCCAGGCCAGCTCGCCGGCTATCTCGGGCACGATCAGCGGGAAATCCGGGTTGCCCATGTCCTCGAAATTACCGCTTTTCGGGTCGTAGGAGAACAGGTGGGCATAGCCCGGCGCGGAGCCGGCCACCCCGTAGAGCTTACCATCCGCGGCGAAAGCCAGTCCCTTGATTCGGGGCATCATGACAGGCTTGCCCAGGTTGACCACCTTACCCGTGGCCGGATCGACCTTGAACAACTGGCCGTCCCCGGCATTGCCGCCGAACAGGACGCCATCCGGGGCCACGGCCCAGGCATCCACCCGTCCCAGGGCCTTGCGTCCCCAGACCTCGGGCAACTCGCCCAGGTCATCGAACTTGTCCGTGGCGGGGTCGTAGCGGAACAGCCGGTTGACCGGCCGGCTGCCGTAGACCCGTCCCTTGCGGTCCACGGCCAGGGCGCGGCTGAGCACGTCCTCGGTCTCCAGCGAGTACTCGTGGTGGTAGTAGGCCTGGTCGCGGCGGCTGAGCTGGGTTTCCTCCAGCACGCGGGCGCGGGTGGTGGGGATCTCGTAGATGAAGAACTTGCCCGAGGGGAAACTTATCCCGTAGAGCCGTCCTTTGGCCAGGTCAATTGTCAGGGAGAACACGCCCTCGCCCGGCGCCGGGGCGCCGAGGTCCTGGACCTTGAACTTTCCGCCTGTGAAAGTGATCTTGAGCAGATGGCCGCTGCCGTCCGGCGCATCGGCCAGGGTGCCGGCGTAGAGCGCCCCCGCGGCGCCGCGGCAGAACCCGCTGACAATGGCGCGCTGGCCGGGCAGCACCTGCGACAGGTCCAGGACGGACTCCAGGTTGCGGCTCCTGAGCGAGACCGCGAACAGGAACGGGCTGAGCCCCTCCTTGGCGCTGGTCCCGCCGATGGCGTAGTCGCCCTGGGCGATGAGCGAGGTGATGGCGTTGCGGTAGATCGGCAGCCGCAGCCGCCCGCCGCCGGCGTTCTCCAGCGAGACCTCCACCGCGAAGGAGCCTTTGGGCTTGAAAAATGTGTACTGGGCGGCCAGCGGAGCCGCGGCCGCGGCCAGGGCCAGGGCTGCCGCGCTCAGACCACGGAAGATTTTCTTCATCTAACTACCTCCCTCTGCGGATTGAAAATTATCATGAAAGGTCGGCTGGCCCCGGACTCCCCGACATCCTCCGCCTCGCGGCTGTAGCGCCGGCCGGCGAAATAGAGGTTCCCCCGGCTGTCCTTTACATCGCAGCCGGTGACCTCGCTGATCTCGGTGACAGGGAAGCGCAGGACCACGCGTTTATTACGGGTGACAGGGTCGAACTCCACGAGCAGCGTGGTGTCGCGGACCGCGTAGCGGCCGTGGCCGCCCACGAAATAGTACAGCCTGCCGTTGTCCGCCAGGGCCAGGTTGGGGCTGTAGCCCGGCGGGGGCAGCTTGGGACGGTCGAGGGTGGGGCCGAGGGCCCGCGCCGGTCCGATACCACGGCGCTGGGGCTGGAACGAGAGCACCATGTTGCCGTAGGTGATCAGATAGATCAGGCCGCGCGAGCGGTCGGTGGCGTAGGTCGGCACACCGGTGATCTGGTCCGCGGCCGGGGTGCCGGGGAAAGCGGGCAGGCTGTCCTGGTCGAACAGCAGGCGGCCGGTCTGGCGTTCGTACTTGACCAGGCGCTGGCGCCAGTCGACATAGTAGGCGTTGCCCCACCAATCCTGGAACACGCAGCGTGGCACGTGCTCGCTGCCCAGCCGCCCCAGGTCGCGCAGGTCGTTGGCCTCCGGATCGAAGACCAGGAAATGGGCCTGCGGATAGCTGACCGCGTAGATCAGGCCGCCGGCCGGGTCGAGGGCGATGTCCTTGATGCTTTCGAAACGCAGGCCCTCTCCCAGGCCGCCCAGCGTGGTGAGCCGGGAGCGGGCCGGGTCCCACTTGAGGAACATCCCGCCGCCGTAACCGTCGGGATGTTCCATCAGGAACTCCTCGCGGCTCTCACCGCCGTCCGTGGCGAAATACATGCAGCCGTCCGCCCCCTCCAGCAACTGGCTGTGCACCTTGGCCTGCCACTGCCAGGGGCGAAGGTGGGCCAGGCTGTCCAGAGAGCCCAGGCAGCGCATGCTCTGGTCGGCGATGTCCCACTCGTACAGGCAGACCCGGTCGCGGTGGTTGGTCACGGCCACGAAGACCCGGTTGCAGCGGCTGCTGTAGCCGATCGAGCGCCAGGTCGAGTGCGCCTCCGGGAAGCCCGGATACTCGACGAAACGGATGTTCCGGCGGCTGATTTCGGCCGCGTTCAGGGCGGAGACCAGGGCCAGGACGAAAAGAATGGACAGCGGGCGTAACATGCTTTCAGTTCCCCTGCGGGTTGATATCTTTTTCCGGGTTGAACACGATCATGAACGGGCGGCTGGCGCCGGACTCACCCATTTGCTCGGCCCGCGGGTCGCTCTTGCGGCCGCAGAAATAGATGTTGCCGTCGCGGTCGCGCACATCCGCCCCGGTGACCTCGTTGACCTCACTGAGGGGGAAGCTGAGCACCTCGCGCTTGGTGCGGGTGGCCGGGTCGAATTCCATCAGCACGTTCTGCGGCTTGCCGCCCACGTAGCTGCCGTGGCCGCCGATGAAATAGTACAGCTTGCCGTTGCCGCCCAGGGCCAGGTTCGGGCAGTAGTAATTCCAGGGCTCGCGGCCGGGCTCGTCGAAAACGCTTCCCAGGGCTTCCATCTTGCCGAACCCGGAGCGCTGGGGATAGTAGGCGATCAGCATCGAGCCGTAGGTGACCAGGTAGATCACGCCCTTTTCGCGGTCCGTGGCGTAGGCGGTGATGCCGGTGATAATCCGCGCCCCCGGAGTGCCGTCGAACGCGGGCAGCGAGTCACTGCAGAACAGCAGCTTGCCGCTGTGGTCCTCGTACTTTATCAGGCGCTGGCGCCAGTCGACATAGTACATGTTGCCGAACCAGTCGCTGAACAGCACGCGGGGGACATGGTCGCTGCCCACGCGTCCCAGGTCCTGGAGGTCATTCTTTTTCCAGTCGTAGAGCAGCAGGTGGACCTGGGGGTAGGAGATGCCCAGGATCTTGCCGCTGCGCGAGCCGACCTGGATGTCCTTGATGCTTTCGTACTGGAGGCCGCGCCCGAGGTTGGTCAGACGGTCCTCGGCCGGGTCGTACTGGAAGAAAAACCCGCCGCTGTAGCCGTGCGGGTGGTTCATCAGGAACTCCTCGCGGCTTTCTCCGCCGTCCGTGCTGAAATACATGCAGCCGTCCGGGCCCTCCACCAGCTGGGAATGGACCTTGCCCTGCCACTGCCAGGAGCGCAGGTTGACCAGGCTGGGCAGGAACCCGACCAGGCGCATTTTCTGTCTCGGGACATCGTATTCGAACAGTCCCACTTTATCGCGGTGGTTGGTCACACCCACATAGACCCGGTCGTAGTGCGAGCTGTACCCGATGGAGCCCCAGGTGGAGTGCGCCTCCGGGAAATCGGGGTAATCGACGTAGCGGATGTTCCGGCGGGTGATTTCCGCACCAAAGGCCATCGAGCAGGAAAGCAGCAGCAGGACCGCGGCGCCCGCCAGGCGGGTTGTTTTCATCCAGTTCTCCTTTCAGGGTGGAAAAAACAGGTGGAGCAGTTCCGAGAAACTTGTCAAAGAAACACTTTCCTGTGTATTATTGTAACGTCCGCGAACCGTCGCCTGAAATCGGTGTATTAAATTAATCTCACCGCTGCCCGGGCGTGCGGCGCTTAAGGATGCGCCCTGCAATCTAATTCAGGCCCCCCGGGGGTGTCAATCCACAGAACGGACAACCTGTTTTGGCCTTGTCCGGGGTGCGGCCAGAGCGCGCGGACATCCCAGATGCTTCAACATACACAACCACGGGTGGATAAATGAATAAAACCGCAGCCAGAGCCCTTGTCCTGAGTGTGTTGTTTGTCCTGACCTTGTCCGCCGGACTGCTGGAGGGCGCCTCTCTGGTGCTGAACAGCCACAACGCCGACCCGACGAGCGGCAAGCCGCAGAACAAAATCTGGTTCGCCAAGGGCTGGTGGTGGGCCTGGCTGCCCCACGGCGACTCGGGCGGGCGCATGTGGCGCCGCACCGGCGAGGAGCAGTGGATGCCGGAGGAGCACCTGGACCTGACCCTGCAGCTCCTTCCCGGCCGGGCCGACATCTGGGCTGAGGGCAACGAACTGGTGGCCGCCCTGGTGGAGGACAGCACCCTGGCGATGATCCTGATGCGCTGGAGCGATGTGGACAGCCGCTACGAGCCGGTATCGATCCCGCTGGTCTGGAACGAGCACAACCCGGTGGAGACAGTCACCCTGGCCAGGCAGTCGGACGGGTCGTTCTGGATCAGCTACCCGGTGGACAGCTCGGGCGTGCGCCAGGTGGTGGCGCGCAAGGCGCTGTCCGACCTGCGCTGGCCGATCGGCAAGCCGGTGAAGCTGGACGAGGCGGTCTCGCCGGATGATGTCTGCGCCACGGTGGAGGGCGAGGGCGGGGCGGTGGACGTGTACTGGACGGATGAGAAGGACCAGTGTTTTTACCGCAGGACCCATGTCGCCGGGCAGCCGGACTCGGTCTGGAGCGCTCCCGAGGTGGTGATCCACGGCAACAAGGACCCTCAGGACAACCCCGGTTTCTGCCGCCCGCCCGCGGCCGCGGGGGCCCAGGCGCCGCGCCTTCTGATCGCCACCCGCAACTCCTCGCTGGAGAACGGCAAGCCGGTGCTGGGACTGATGACCCTGGACCGCTCGGGCCAGGTGCACAAGGTGCCGTTCGCGCTGATGCAGAAAGAGTCCGAGCCGGTCCACCCGGTGGCGGCCTGGGTCTACGGTCGGCCGGTGGTGTTCTACACGGTGATCGGGCAGCCGGCCCAGGGCTTTACGATCAATCACGTGATGATGCAGCAGTTCAGCACGGACGGCTCGGCGGTTCAGGGGGAGCCGGTCCAGATCGTGCCGCAGGCGGTGGGAGTGGACTGGCCGGTGGGGGCCCGGGAGGTGCAGCCCGGCACGCCGCTGCTCGTGCTGACCAGTGACAACCAGGGCGACGTGTTCGAGACCGTGATCGAGATGGCGAAGAAAACGGGCAACTGAGCCTGCTCAGGCCGAGAATCGAAAGAAATCAGCTAAAAATAATGCAGGGGCGGGTTTCAAACCCGCCCCTGT
This sequence comes from bacterium, assembly GCA_021372515.1. Classification (NCBI taxonomy): domain Bacteria; species bacterium. The sequence goes on along the minus strand of JAJFUG010000084.1, from coordinate 1,835 downwards.
TCTTACATGTCGTCCTTGAGAATAATTAATGTTTTCTGGGCACGCTGCAGCGTGCCCCTGCATTCTTCCTCGCGCATCATTTTTAATCTCAGAACAGTTCACTTCTTTTCTGCGCCCCGTCAACCCAGTCTATTTTCAGGCGTTTGGGCGCGATCTTGCTGGCCGGCTGCCCGGTCTCGCCCTCGCCCCACCAGGCCAGCACCCTCTCCCCGTCCAGCTCGAACCCTTTCCAGTTCTCTTCCTCCACCGGCGTCAGTTGCGGGGTTTCCTCACCCTGGCGGAACGGGACGATGAGGGCCAGGAACCTGACCGCTGCGGCCGGCTCCCGCGTCTCGGCCTTGAAATGCCACTGGTTGGCCGCACCCTCGTAGCGCTCCTCCGGGGCGACCGTGAAACTGTCGCTCTGGCCGAGCTGTATCTCTGTGCTGCAGATAAGCCGCACCAGGCAGGCCGACTCGCCCTGACGCACGATCAGTGCGCCGCCGGTCGAGTCGATCCGGAACGGACCGAGGGCGTGCAGCAGGTATTGGAACCTGGCCGGGACGCCCGTCTCCAGGTAATCCAGCACGGCCAGCCAGGGGCGCGCGGCGCCCTGTCCGCGGAAAGCCAGAGTGCGCCGCGCGGTCAGCACTTTCGGGCTGTCCGCGGGCACAGGCTCGCTCAGAAGCTCGCGCCACTGCTTTACGATCTCCTGTTCCAGCGGAGTGTTGTAGGCCTTGGCCGCCTCGCCGCTGGCCACGACCAGGCCGCCCTGGTCGTGAAAGGACTCGATTGTCCCGGCAGCCTGCATCGAGTAGACCGCCTGGCCGCGGCCGTTGACCAGCACGGCGTTGTGGGCGCGGGTCTGGCGGGTCCAGAGGTTGTGGTGCGGGCTGCCGTACCAGGGATAGTAGCCCGAGTCTATGAGCAGCGGCTCGCCGTAGGCGTTGAACTGGAAACTGTTCTGGTCGGCGTGGCTGTGGCTGAAACTGCCGTAGCGGCTGGACTTGAACAGGGCCCAGACATCCCGCGACGAGTCTCCCAGGGCCGAGTGCATGGCCACCCAGCCGATATCCTTGAACCATTTGGACTGCGGCAGGTCCGTGGGGGCTTTCTCTTCCAGTCCCTCCGGCCTGGGGGTGAGGAAACCGAAAACGTCCTCCACGAACCATTCCAGCCAGCCGGGGTCATCGGCCTTGACCTGCAGCTTGGACTCGATCCCTGTCGGGACCGCGATATGCTCGCTCTGCCAGAGCAGGACCGGGTCGTGCATCGCGCCGGCGTATTTCAGCAGCATCAGCTTTTCCGGAGCGTTGGGTGCGCCCTCCCCTCCATCACCGAAACCGCCGCGCCGGGCGTAGGGCGGATGGCACCAGACCGCGAAATATCCATTCCGGCGGAAGAACGGCTTGCGGTAGAGGTCGATCCCGGTGGCCCCGCGCAGGCCGTCCAGGAAATTGGTGTGCCAGCCCACATAGGCCGACCAGTAGCTGAGTCCCTGGGCCCAGCCCCCGTCATCCGAGCCCCAGGTGGGGAAAGTGGTCAGGTAGCAGCGCAGGACATAGTCGAGCCAGAGCCTGGCGCTGTCCACCTCTCCCAGGCAGGCCACGGCGTCGAACCCGAGGAACGGGATCGCCCGCACCGCGTGGTTCGACCAGGGCCCGGAGATGAAATGCACACCGTTGTAGTATTCCATCATCTGGTCGCCGCGCCGCCGCAGGCAGGCCAGGACTTTTTCACGTTCCAGGCTGTCCAGCTCGGCGGCGATCCAGTCGTAGGTGATCGACATGCGCTCGAGCATGGGCATCGAGGCCTCGTCGTTACCCGTGGAGCCGTCCGGCAGCGGAAGGTTGTAG